>NZ_JBRCAD010000062.1:0-36134 GCF_053493415.1 Trichothermofontia sp.
GCCCTCCCGGTATTCCCGGTATTCCCGGCCCTCCTGGTACTCCGCCTCCTGGCGGGACGCCCACCTTCCCAATTTTCCCGCCGCCCTTTGTGCCCCCGGCCCTCACCCCGACGATCGAGCCACCTCCCGGCGGTGCGCTCCCGCCCATCTACCTGTCCACCACCACCAGCAATAACTTTAGGGGCACCGAAGCACCCGAATTCATCTATGGCGGTCCCTTCGATGACACGATCGACGGTGCGGGCGGTAACGATACCATCCTCGGTCGCGAAGGTCGCGATCTCCTGATCGGCGGCAACGGTAGCGACAAATTGTTCGGCAACCAAGGCGACGATCGTCTCTATGGCGGTGATGGGGATGATACCGTTTACGGCGGTAAAGATAACGACTTTATCAACGGTGAGCGGGGCCACGATTTCTTGCGGGGCGATCTGGGTGATGATACCGTGCGCGGTGGCGATGGCGATGACACCCTTTACGGCGGTAAAGGCAATGACTCATTGCTCGGCGATCGCGGTGATGACTACCTCAGCGGCGACCTGGGCGACGATACCCTGGATGGGGTTGGGCGCGATCGGGAATCCGTCGGTGAAATCGACACCCTCGTCGGGGGTGAAGGCGCAAACCTGTTCGTCTTGGGCACGACTAACACCGTCTACTACAACAATATTGGTCCCGGTGCCGGCTATGGCGACTATGCCCTGATCGAAGACTTCAACGCCTCCCAAGATCGGCTGCAACTCAAAGGCGGCGTGCCTTACCTGCTGAACTTTAGCCCCAACGGCTTACCAGGGGGCACCGGCATCTATATCGACGACGGCTCCACCCCCGGCGTTTGGGATGAAGAAGATGAATTGATCGCCGTCCTCAAGGATATCGCCCCCAATGACAGTCTCTTCTCACGCATGAACTTCGTCTAGGAAGTTCCAGTTCTAAACCTACACTGCGGAATTCGTTCAACAGGACAGGAAGGCTAGCCCTCACCTGTCCTTTTTTGTTGGGTTTTGTTGGGGCGTTTGCACTCCCCCCAACTGCTCGATATTTTTCGCGATCGTGTTCACACAATATTCTCCTGCCTGTTCCCACACCTGCTGGGAGCCAAACCGTAAGATCCGCCAGCCCTCTGTGGTTAAGGCATTGTCCCGTAAGCGATCCTTTTCGGCCTGTTGCGGATTGGCGTGCCAAGTATCCCCATCGGTTTCGACATCGATCTTACCCAACTGACAGTAAATCGCAAAATCTAACGCATATTTGCGCCGATGAATAGTAACAAGTTCCTGCCGCTCCGCTTGAATTTGTCGCCGTTTTAATGCAACCCAGAGGCGATCCTCTAGTGGACTTTCATGGTACAAATCGTTGATTTCCATTGCTTGCATAAACTTCGCACCGATCGTGGGGATAAAATTAATCCGCCGCCACCGCCGACTCAAGATTGGGGCCGGTAATCGCCTTAAAGGACCCATCAAGACCTGATAATACGTTTTCTGGGTTTTCGCATTGACTGGCTCTGCCGGGAAAAGCTGCGATCGCGATACCACTGGTGTTCGCAATACCGGGGCATAGTACTGCACCCGATACGCCTCACTGCCGAAGACCTTGGTGTGATAGAACGCGATCCAGGCGGGTGGCCAATTCCGTTGCATGGACTGCTTCACGCTCGTGACTGGAATTCGGTACCAATGCTGATCCCGTGCGATCGCCCAGTCGGCCTGATTATTCATGATCGCGACTAACACCCGATCGTTCGCTTGCATCCTTCCCTTGCCGTCAATCCCTACCTAAGTCCTTAGGCAATATCAATATTTTTATACTATAGTACTTTAGTATTGATGGCAATCAACAATCTTGGACAGGAAGGTTTTTCCCTCAGCTAGGGGAGGGCAGTGTCAATCGCCAGAGGCATTGACGACAGCCAGGGGAAAGGCTTGTGTCGTGTAGTTTCAGTAGATTCTCCAGCATTGTTGATTGGCCATAGTTGAGGCTCACCCTGGCCATACCCGTGGGATGACGATCGCCCGTCCCAGATACCAAGGGCGCAACACCTGCCAAATGGCCACAAACCACTGTCTGGCCATCGCCACCGATGCCCCCCGATAGCGACAACACAAGCCCTGGGGTAATCGCGAGACGCCCGTATGCGCTTGCATCTGGAGGGTTTCCGCCAGGGTCCGGATTTGTGCCAGCAATGCTAAGTCTACGGCTTGACCAATAAACGCAAAGGTCCCTACCACTGGTTGACTGGCCAAACCATGCGGGCTATGGAAAACGGTAGTATTGCCCGGTAGCCACTGCCGATCGAGCCACAGCGGTACCTCCCCTTGCCAGACTTCCGTGTGCGATCGCCAGTCCCCTTCGACAAATTCCTCCCCCCGCGCACTGCGCCCAAAGCGTGTCAACTCCCACCCCAACCAGCGGGCACCGGGAGCCAGATCCACCCGCAACCTTTGGCGATAGTGGGCACCTTGAAACGCGATCGTCTCCTGGGGCAACCATTCCAAACAAGCCGCTGCCCCGATCGTGAGCTGGATATCCTGAGAAGCCGTGCGGGCCTCACTGGCATAGACCTTCGTTGCTGCCGCTGTCGTCAGCAAGACTTGGGTTTGGGCATCTAAGCTCAGGGTTTGGGTCAAGCGATCGCCCCCGACAATCCCCCCTGCCGTATGCAACGCCACGCAATGGCAGACACCGGGTCCTTCTGGGAAAAAAGGCCGTTGGATCTTGAGCGGAGCCTGAAGTCGTTCTTGGCGTAGGTACGTTTCCCCCTGACGCTGGCTAAAGTGGAGGTCGAGCAAACCCTGCCAGCCTTGTGCAGGCGGTGCGATCGCTGACATCGGTGCCGTAGGTTGAGGAACATTGACCATCGATTTCTCCCTACCTATAGCGGTAGTCACGCTCATTAGGACATTTCCAAGGCTGTGATCAACAAGGGGCTTAAGCCCCTTGTCCTAACCCAAATGACGATGGCTATAAAAACCACCCAGCCGCCGAGATAATCCCCCCCTCTTCGTGTTCCTTTGTGCCCTGCGTGCCTGAGGGATTCAGAAGCACCTTAAATCCCCAATCCAGGATCGGCCTCCGGTTTTTTCTCCCCCTCCGGGGGCGCCTCACACACCAACAACGCTACCGGAAAATCCGTCAAAGCCTCACGCAGCCAGATCGTTTCCTCACACTCAACCACCTGGCCGGTAATCAGATTTCGCCAGCTAGAAGCCAACCCCAACGGCAGACAAATCCGGGTTTCCTGCCAAACGTGCTCACCCAGCGGATATTCTCCCACCTTTAGCAACGAAGTGAGCAAACGGGGCACGATCGTGATCGCGATCGTGTGATCCCAGCGGCGAGCAAAGGCAATGACATGCTCCTTAAGACTACCCAGAATTTTCAACCTCTCGTACTCACCCCGCTGGAAAGTCTCCTGATAGAGATGTCGTGCCTTGAGGGCCTGGTGCATCAAAAAGAGCTTAATCCGACCATCGGCAGGTGTGGCCAATAAATCAGCAATCAGGGTAGCCCGCTGTCCTTCCGGATTGCTCCCACGGGCATCGCCCCCCCGCTTGCGAAGATCCTGTAACCAGGCCAACCGCTTTTCAAAATTGACTGGACGACGGTTATCCGGATCAACCAGATTCAGCTCCCATAATTCCGTTCCCTGGTAAAAATCAGGCACCCCCGGCACGGTCGCTTTCAGCAAAACTTGGGACAGGGAATTCAAAATACCAAAGTGTTGAAGTTTGGGTAAAAACTCACGAAAAGCAGTGACAAATGGGGTTTCTTCATTTGTCGCCAATTGTTTGAGAATCTCTTGGGCGAACTGGGTAACCCCCGCTTCGTAGCTGCTATCCGGTTTCAACCAAGCCGTATAGACCTTGGCTTCACGAATGGCCTTGATAAGATAGTCTTGAATACGCTGGGTATAGGCCGCGTAGTCCACAGGATCAAAAGGGAAGGTTCCCAACAGGGTTTGATAAAGAAAATATTCATCATTGCGATCGGGCACATCCCGACCATCAATCTCCGTCTTATAGGCTGCATTAGCCTGCTGAAAAATATGTAGATACTGCTCCCACTCCTCAGGGATTTCCGATAACACATTGAGACGGGCACGCACATCTTCTCCCCGTTTTGTATCATGGGTAGACGTTGCCGACATAGCATGGGGCCAATATTCAGCGCGATCCTGATTAAACGCATGGAAGGCATCGGGTGATACCCCAAACTGACTCGGATCGGAACCCACCTCATTTAGCGATAACAGGCGATTGTAAATATACAGCACCGTATCCTCAACCCCCTTAGCCATGAGGGGACCGGTAAATTGCTGTAGACGCATGAGGAAGTGCAACCACGCCTGCTGGTCATCTTCCGATAGGGAGTCATCAAACTTGCCCAACAGGAACTTTTCCAAAAAACTGAGTTCATTCAAAAAGTTGGGAATATTTGCCTTGGCTTTAGCCAATACCCGTTGAATAATTTCCTGATCAGCAAGACTTGCCCCGTCGCTATTGATATAGGTTCGATACACCGGGAAAACTGCCAAAATTTCGATCAGCGCTGCCTTTAGGCCATAAATCGTAAAGTCACTAGCATAGCGATAGCGATTGGATAACTCCTTGAGCAGATAGGCCAGGTTGTCAATATCTCCTGCCATGTGTTTGTCAATAATCAGGCGTTTCTTCTGGTCAATCAAATCCTCGACAAATCTTGTTTTTTGCGCGATCGAGCCTTCGCAAGTCTCTGGATTTCCAGTAAAGCGATAGTAAATATTAGTCAACGGCTCTTCCGAAGCCAGTTGGCAGAAAAGGCCATTCACCTGATTCAGAAAATCATAGCCAGTCGTGCCCTGGACCGGCCAATTCACAGGCAAACTCTCGTGACCTTCGAGAATCTTCTCGACTACAATATAGGCATCTTCAGCTCCTTCTCGCAAACGGTTTAGGTATGCGGTTGGATCATAGAGACCATCAATATGATCAATGCGCAACCCTGTGATCTGCTTATTAGCTACCAGACTAAGGGTGAGGGCGTGGATCTTGTCGAAGACCTCCTCCCGCTCAACCCGCAACGAAATGAGATCATTGACCGTGAAGAATCGGCGATAGTTCAATTCTTCATTACCCACCTTCCAATAGGATAATCGGAAGTATTGATCAGCTACGAGATTATCCAGAAGATTATAGCTTTCCGGCTTACCAATTTGGCCATTAAAAATAGCAATATTTTCCTGAATGAAATCACGAATGACCTCACTTTCGTGCCAAACTTCCCACAGCATTCGCTTAATAAAGGCAATTTGCTCATAGCGCTCCTCACCCTCCGCTAGGGATGGCATATAGCGCAGGGCATAGAGAACGCCCAGCAGTTTGACAAAGTTAGGATCATTACGGCTGAGTTGCCGTCGCAGGCGATCGAGGTCATGGGTAAGGACCTGGGTATAGGTTTCAATTTTTAGGGGAAGCTTTTGGTGATAGTAGTTAATTGAGAAGCCGTGGATATCATATTGCAGCTCTAGTTCACCACTTTCAAGACAGTCACCATAAAATTTGCCTAAAAAAGGAGCAAGTAATCGCCCTCGCATATCTGCGTAGGGATGCTCCCAGTTAATATCAAAAAAGTTCCGATACTGGGACTCTGGCCCATTTTCGAGTACGTCAACAAGAATCAGGTTTTGGCTACTAAAGGCCATGTGGTTGGGTACAATATCCTGTAACCAGCCTAATCCATGTTCATGGACCGTCTTCATGAGCATGGCAAACTCTTCCGGGGTCCCTAGTTCTGGATTAATCTGATCGGGATCAACAACATCATAGCCATGCCCGCTACCACTACGAGCCTTAAGAATTGGCGAGGCGTAAATATCGGAAATGCCTAATTCAGCCAGATAGGGAATAATTGCCTGGGCATCTTTGAAGGTAAAGTCAAGGTTAAATTGAAGGCGATAGGTGGCAACAGGGATGCGTAACATAGTGATGGTTCAAACGAAACGTCAAACAAGCAGGGAATGATGCCGTTGCCGGCAGAGGGTCTGGGATTGTTCCTTGTGTGTTTAGGATAACAACTGGGGCCTAATAGCGGTTGGCGTTATGCCTGATAGAGCACCACACTGTGGGGGGCAAGCGTGACGGTAGCGGCGTCCTGAAGCCTAGACGGGGCGATCGCGCCGGTTCCCGCCCATTGGCGATCCGCCGAATCGAGCAGGCACTGCCAGGAACCCGGTGGTCTGGGGGCTGCAAACGTCAGTGCCCTTGGGGCAAAATTCAGGTAAAGCAACACCTGGTTAGCCGCAGCCCAACGATGCAGCCAAAGTCCAGGCTGGTCCGGCAGGGCGACAACGGTCTGGGAACGCGTGTCCAGGTTAGCAAGGGCAGGCACCGTCCGCCGTAGTTGAATTAACTGTTTATAGAACGATCGCAGGACGCTCGGTTGTCCTTGCCGCGATCGCGACTCGTCCAATTTTGATTGTTGGAAAACCTCAACGCTTTGGGGATCAGGCACCTCCCCTTGCCAGTGAAACGACTTAAATTCCTCGGCCCGACCTTGGCGCACGGCGGCAATCAAATTCTCATCGCCATGACTGACGAAATAGAGAAAGGGAGCCGTTTCCCCATACTCCTCACCCATAAACAACATGGGCACAAACGGTGATAACAACGTCGCCCCGGCGGCCAGCTTCAATCTCTCAAAGTCTACCAGGTGAGATAAGCGTTCACCAGCGAGGCGATTGCCCACCTGATCGTGATTTTGACAACAGACCACAAATTGTTCCGCCGCACAATTACGGGGATCATTGCCATGCCGTCGCCGCCGATGGGCTGAATATTCCCCCGCATAAACATACCCCCGTCGGTAGGCTTGGGCCAGGTGTTCAATGCTGCCAAAATCCAGGTAATAGCCCGATCGTTCTCCCGTCAGAAGACTATGCAAGGCATGGTGAAAATCATCACACCACTGGGCATCATGGCCCCATCCCCCACTCGATTTAGGCCGAATGACACGGGTATCATTCAGATCACTTTCAGCAATTAAATAGCGTTGATAGGTGGTATTAGCGAGGGCTGCCACACGATCGGCTAATTCCTGCAAAAACGGCTGGGCACTAAAGTCATAAATTGCATGCACAGCATCCAAACGCAGGGCATCAATATGAAAGTCACCCAGCCAGTACAAGGCATTTTCGAGAAAATACTGCCGCACTTCATCGCTGTCAGCATCGTCAAAATTGACCGCACTGCCCCAGGGGGTTTTGTATTTCTCGGTGAAGTAGGGACCATAATCCCAGAGATAATTCCCCTCCGGTCCCAGGTGGTTATAGACCACATCCAAAATCACCGCGATCCCGGCTTGATGACAGGCATTGACCAGGGTTTTCAGACCCACTGGCCCTCCGTAGGAGTCTTGCACGGCATAGGGATACACCCCGTCATACCCCCAATTGCGATCGCCTGGGTATTGGGCCACAGGCATCAGTTCGATCGTGTTAATTCCCAGGTCAAGTAAATCTGGCAAACGGTCAATGATTGCCGCAAATGTTCCCGCTGGCGTAAAGGTACCCACATGCAACTCATAAATCACCATCTGGGCGAGGGGAATCCCCCGCCAGTCCGCATCCTGCCACCTAAAGGCGGGATCAACCACACAGGAAGGCCCATGTACCCCCTGCGGCTGCCACTGGGAGGCGGGATCGGGTCGTTCAAGCTCGCGATCCAGTTGGTAACGATACAGGGTGCCGGGTTGGGCGCGAGTTGTCACCTGCCAGTAACCGCGATCGTCCTGGTGCATCGGGATCAGGCGATCGCTCGGCCATGCCAACGAATCACCAGCATCTAGAAGATGGACAGCTACCGTTTCGCGCTGGGGCGCCCACACTGTAAATTGACATTGATCATTACCAAGATATTGACTACCCAATTTCATAATCACTGCGGTGATTGACAACAGCTACTCCCGTTGCGATCCTCCACTTTCCTAGGGAGCCGCTTTTCTAGAGAGCAGCGCCGCCTTGACAATAGCAGTTCTCCTGATGCAATGCCAAGTTATCCATAATATGGCCGAACCTGGAATCCTTGTCCAGTAAGGCAGAGGGGAGACATTTTAGATATTTTGGGCCGAGAATACTGAGTGCATACAGCACTTCCATACCTGGTGAGGTACAGACAAGGGGCTTAAGCCCCTTGTCTGTACGGCTTGACCGTATTTCATGAGAGAGGGAACGGCTGTAGAAAGAAGCCTTTCTCTCATTTGGTTAGATCAAAGTCATCTGCAATCTTCTTCAAAAAGTCATCTCAAAACCTCGACTACCTCCTGCTAGTTAGCACGAACAATGGTAAATCATCCAGTTCACTAATAAAATGCCTGTTTTCTGAGAGCCGAAGATCCACGCAGTGCAATCACAAATTCATTCGTGTCAAATGCCAAAAAGTCAGTTTGGATAAAGTTCATCCGCCACTTGCTCTCGAAGCTCCCGCAAATCCCGCAAAACCTCTTCCCGCCACTGACCCCGCTTCCCCTCCTCCTGCAAGCGCCCTTGATAACTCTTCGCGATCGCCGCAAAGATCTGTCGCGTTGATAAGTGGTTATCCAAACTCTCAACAATGAGAGCTTGCAAGAATTCATCGAGGTCCCTGTCTTCCTTCACCGCAACCTACTGCACTTGCGCATAGACCTCAGGGAATATCGTCAACGTCACTTCTAACCCGACTTGGCCACCCAAGCGCAATGAACTGCGTCGCGATCGCGGACAACATCTGGTGCGTCACCCATACTCGATAGTGATCGCTATAGCGGACGATAGACCCGATAGTTCACACTGGGGAAAATATTGTCGATCGTTTCCACCTTTTCCAGCCAACCTGAATCCACCTTGCCCTCATTCAAGTCTTCAAATAATTTCGTGAACCGCTTCAAATGGGATTGGGTGCGCCGGACCGCATAGGGCACCATCGTTCCCGTGCGCATAATGAACGCCCAGTCAGAGGATTGGGCCAGGAGCAACTCACGGGCAGCCTGGTTCAAGGCCCGCCATTCGAGTTCATCCGCTGGTTCCCGTTGACTCAGCGCGATCATCCGTTCCGTTGCCTTGTGTAAATGGGGATAAATCCAGGCATTACTGTCATTTAGCCAATACTCATGGAACCCCTTAAATCCCCAACTCGATTGGGCCGGACGGCACACCTGTTGCGTGGGATTCTGGCGTAGATAATCCGCCAAATGGGTCAATTCATAGGTTTTCTGGTCGTACCAAGACTTACGGAAGAAATAATCCAGGAACCACGGCCCTTCATACCACCAATGGCCGAACAACTCTGCATCATAGGGTGAAACCACGATCGGCGGACGGCCCATAATTGAGCTTAGATGGCGAATTTGGCACTCGCGGTTAAACATAAAATTCCCCGCATGTTCCGCCGCCTTTTCCCGCGCCCAGTAGGGATCATAGAGTGCCTTATCCCCCAAGCCCAGTCCCCGCCCCGTGACCTTGTGGTACTTAATGCCCACATTTTTGCGCTGACCATTGGGCATAATAAACGGCTTAATATACTCGTATTCCGCCTCCCAACCCAGATCCTTATAAAACTCACGATATTCCGGTGATCCGGGATAGCCCACGTCTGCCGACCACACCTGTTGCGATGACTCATGATCGCGGCCAAAGGCGGCTACCCCCGCCTCCGTAAACACGGGTGCATAGGAACCATAGCGCGGGCGGGGACGGGCATAAAGCACTCCATGTCCATCCATAATGAAATAGCGCAACCCCGCATCGGCAATCATCCGCTCCAGGCCATCATAGTAGGCACATTCGGGCAGCCAAATGCCCTTGGGCGGCTGACCAAAATTCTCCGTATAGTGCTCACAAGCCACCTGGATTTGTGCCCACACGGCCTGGGGATACATTTTCATTAAGGGCAGATACCCATGTGTGGCTCCGCAGGTAATAATTTCCAGGTTATTGCTGTCGAGAAATTGCTTAAAGGCCGTAATCAGATCGCGATCGTAACGTTCCCACAGGTCACGGGCCTCTTGAAATTCCGTGCAGTAGTGTTCCGCCAGGTAGCGAATATGGCCGTAGTGGGCATTATGCTCCACCTCCATCGCCGCCAGCGTTTGCAATTGGGTGAGGTACTGCTCAAACCGCTCCTGTAAAAGGGGGTCCCGCAGCATCGACACCAGCGGCGGTGTCAGGCTCATGGTCAGCTTGAAATCCACTCCATCCCGCCGCAGCCCTTCAAAAACCTTCAGCAGGGGAATATAGGTTTCCACGATCGCTTCATATAACCATTCTTCTTCTAGCACGTAGCTGCTTTCGGGGTGACGGACGAAGGGCAAGTGCGCGTGGAGAACCAGAGCAACGTAACCAAGAGCCATAGAGGGGGGGAGCCTTAAACCATAAACCATTTATCCTACTCCCCATTCTGTCCGTAAGGGAGGATTTTGCCAATTTTGTTAAGGGGACTCCTGTGCCTCTAACGCTGCAACTACTCTATGAGCCAGCCTTGAAGCCGACGATCGCCAGTCTCCTGCCCAACCCCAGCAGCTGCGATCGCCCCTACAGTCCGATCACGGGCCGCGTCCTGTCGATATCAATATCAATCCCAGGTTTTTTGCGCAAGGGTAGTGCCTATCTCTAGGATCTCGCCTGTAGATGGGAGGTTGGGCGGAATTTGTTGGACGCTGGCGATGACCTCCCTGGCCTGGGTAACCATCTGCGGCTCCGGTAAGAGCGTCAGTTGCATCAGAATCCCTACGAAGGGGGCGGTCTGCTCTGGGGAAGGCGTTGAGAGATCAGGCAGTGAGACGGGCGGCTCCATCGCCGACCTCAATTAACCGAGGTTCCTGTTAGCGATCGCGGATTTGACCATTGGGCATTGTTGTATGCTCCAATTGGGATTCTCGAAAATTCGCTAACCAACAGGTCGCTTCACTTAGCATTGCGCCTTTCAGATTGGCTTTCCCAAAATTAGTCCAAATCAGGCAAGCTTGCCGCAGATTAGCATAACTTAAATTAGCCCCCTGTAAATCTGTTAGGAAGAGATTGGCACGACTTAAATTAGCTTGTTGTAAATCTGTACTCCGCAGGTGAGCAAAGCGCAAATCAGCAGCATAGAAGTTCACCGCTCGCAAGTCCAAGCCATCAAGATTGGCCCCCATCAATTTCGCCCGACTTAAGTTTGCCCCCCGCAGACTCAGGCAGTTCAGATCATGGCCCTGCAACACGGTGAGCATCATCTGGATTGCCCAGCCCACGATCGCTAGGGGCATCACAATTGCCAATACAACCAATCCGAGAATTAATAACTGATTAATCAGAAATAGAACGGCAACCGCTGTCGGAGCAACCGCCATTTGCAATCTCCACAGCAACACCACAATCACCGCACACCCCATGCCCACTTGGGTCAGTCGGGCCAGGTAAACAACCAAGGTACGCAATCCAGACACAACCCCCTCTGGCAACCCGGGTCCCCGTAGATCCGGAACAATCGTAGGATGCTGCGATCGCCATTGATTCCACTCGGTAACGCCCTGCTGAAGTCGGGCGAGGTGCTCCGGATTTGCCATTATTCAAGGATTAGGGATAGGAAGAAGGATTAGGGATAGGAAGATTGACAATAAACGTTGTACCAACATCGACTGTACTACTAAAAAATATTTCCCCCCCCTGAAGATTAACACAACGTTGCACGATCGCCAGACCCAAGCCATAGCCAGGGATAGATTCAACATTTTTACCTCGATAAAAAGGTTCAAATATTCGAGGTTGATCGGTGACAGAAATACCCCTGCCGTAGTCTTCGATTCGGAAAGTAATAGTTTGAGTTTTTGGATTAGCTAGGATCTCAAACTGTACGGGCGAATCGGAATCTGAATATTTAAGTGCATTAGATAATAGACTATACAGAATATAATGTAAAAGACGCTCATCTAACAGGATTATTTTCAGTGCTGGATCGAGAGAGAATTGAATACGTTGTGAAGAACCTTTGTACTCTTGTGCCAATAGATTGAAAAGATCTTGAGAAAAGGTTTCTAAGATAAGAGGGGTTGGTTTAAGGGGATGCGTAACGCCTTCCGTTTGGGCAAGTAACGTAATCGCTTCAAGCAATTGATTCATCTGCTCAACTGCTGTTTCAATCTGAGCTAGGTGTTCTTCCGTGCGGGCTTCTGACCAACGTGAACTGTAAAGTTGTAAGAGGCCCGTTGAGGATAAAATCGTGTTTAGGAGTGTCCGCAATTGACGGACAACTAAATCCGTAAAGCGATCGTGCAATTGCTTGAGTTCTAACTCTTTAGCCAGCGTAGGGGCGAGGTTAGATCCTACGGAACGTTGGCTCAGATCCCAAAAGACCAGCACGGCACCATTCGGCTGTCCTTGATCGAGCAGGGGGCTAACACTATCGCCGATCGTTAACTGCTTACCGTCGCGGGTAATCAGGGTTGCATATGCTTGTAAATAGACGACTTGACGATCGCGAATTGCTTTTAAGACTGGGTTAGCGATCGGTTCCTGGGTAAACTGGTGCACTAAAGGAAGGATCGTCGTGATGGGTTGTCCTTGGGCCTCCTCACGCAACCAACCCGTCATCTGTTCAGCGGCTGGATTCATGAAGGTAACTAAACCTTCTTGGTCCGTTGCAATCACGCCATCACTCATGCAGGTAAACAAGACATCTAAAGGGTTAGGAGTTTGCTTTTCTAGAACATGATAGTGCTGAGCCAAGCCAATTTCTAATGCCACCTTTAGGTTCAGTTCATTAATCGGTTTAACCAAATAACCAACTGGTTGGGTTTGTTTAGCTCGTGCTAGCGTCGTATCATCAGCATAGGCTGTGAGGTAAATAACTGGAATTCCCCATTGTTTACGAATACAGTCCGCTGCCTCGATACCATCCACATCCGATCGCAGGACAATATCCATAAGTACGATATCAGGGCGGGTTTCAGCCGCTTTTTGAATCGCAGCCTGACCAGTTGCCACAATTGCCGTTACCTGGTGACCTAACTGCCGCAACATAGTTGCGATCGTTTGGGCAACAATAACCTCATCCTCGACAATCATTACCTTAAACATTGATCTTAATTTATGCCTGAATACAAAACAGGAAATAGAGGATTACGGAAGGTACAGCGTTTCTTAATCTACCGAAGGACACTCGCATCCGATGGACAAGTAGCTTGAGCCAATTGTCGCTACCCCACCCAGGTGACAAAGGCTGGGAAGGACTCAGATCATAGGGAACCTCGATTAATTGAAGCGTTCCCCCGACCCCTTATGATTACGTGGGAACAATTGCGGAAGGTAGTATTTTTTGAGGTGCCTATAATAGTATTTAGGATCAGAACCGATATCGCAACATCACTAGGATGAGGCTGAAGCACTCAAAGCCCGATCGCAACATTTCCAGAAAAACCCGCTTAGGCCCTGCCAGTTAGCATCGTACACAGCCCAAGCACTGTCTTCTGGACCCAGCCAGCCAGCGAACCCCAATCATCCCCTCAGGACAATCTCAGGACAATCGACTCGGCCACCCTTCCGATCGGGGGTGACGCCCACATTGCGACCTGCTCACACCGCCCCTAACTGCTGTACTACGAACCCACGCTTAAATCCCTGTTTTCTGGCATAACCGATGGGCTATCCACACCTAACGTGGTGCTGGTTGTAGTCACGCACAGCCATCGACCTCGAAGAATCGTGCGCAACGACTGGCGGGGGCAAGCCCTAACGATTTGCCCCAGAATGCGTGCGGCCTACGATCGCGTTTTTTCCGCCCAAACCCGGGTGGGCAGGCCCCAAACATAGATGAAACCTTCGGCAGCCTTGTGGTCAAAGACATCTTCCGCCCCGTAGGTGGCTAAGTCGGGGCTATACAGGGAATTGGCCGATTGGCGACCGACGATCGTGGCTTGGCCCTTGAACAGCTTCACCCGCACAGTGCCGGTTACCCGCTGCTGGGTTTGTTGGATAAAGGCATCCAGCGCGGCTTTGAGAGGGCTGTACCAGAGGCCGTTGTAGACCAGTTGCCCGTAGGTTTCCTCCAGATTGCGCTTGTAGTGGCTCACGTCAGCAGTGAGGGTCAAGCTTTCTAGATCGCGGTGGGCTTGGATCAGGACGATGAGGCCAGGAGTTTCATAGATTTCCCGTGATTTAATCCCCACGAGGCGGTTTTCGATCATGTCGATGCGCCCAACCCCATGTTCGCCCGCGACTTGGTTGACACGGGTGACCAGATCCACGGGACTGAGACGTTCCCCGTCAATGCTAGTGGGAATACCCTGCTCAAAGCCAATTTCGATATAGGCTGGCGCATCGGGGGTGTCCGCGATCGCCTTGGTGAGCAAGTAAATCTCTTCCGGGGCTTCAAACCAGGGATCTTCCAGGGGACCGGCCTCGATACTGCGGCCCAAGAGGTTGCGATCGATGCTGTAGGGGGAGGATTTTTTCACCGGCGCGCTGATGCCGTATTGTTCACCGTAGGCAATGGTTTGCTCTCGGCTCATGCCCCATTCCCGCGCGGGGGCCAGGACCTTGAGCTTGGGATTCAGAGCCGCGATCGCCACATCAAAACGCACCTGATCATTGCCTTTCCCCGTACAGCCGTGGGCAACCGCATCGGCTCCATATTGTTCTGCCGCTTCGACGAGGAGCTTCGCAATCAGGGGACGGGCGAGGGCCGTGGAAAGGGGATAGCGGTTTTCGTAGAGGGCGTTGGCCTGGATCGCTGGGAAGGCGTAGTCCTGGATGAAGCTAGCAGTAGCATCCGCAATTAGGGATTGATCAGCCCCAGATTTGAGGGCTTTCTCACGAATCGGTTCCAGTTCATCCCCCTGGCCCAGATCGGCAGCGAGGGTGATCACTTCTTTAACGCCCCACTCATGCTTGAGGTAGGGAATACAGACGGAGGTATCCACCCCACCGGAATAGGCCAGTACAACTTTCTCGGCGCGACCCATGAATCTTTGCCCCCTTACCGGGAATACTGCGTGAACAACGATCCCCTATTATCCGACCATTGGCCCAAAATTCTGTGCATGGATTGTCAGTAATTGTCAAAATTTCGAGGCAAGTCCTATGCTGTGAACGTTGTGTAAGGGATGGCCTGTGGTCAAAAAAGCAGACATTGGCGGCAAACGCCTGGAATGCCTTACTCCCGTTTGTGCCGATCTTGAAACAGGGGGGCGCGGTGGCCACCGTCCAGCGGGCCTTGGGGTTGCTCCGTCAGGATGAGCAATTGGTCGAGTTGGAAGTCTTGCTGGCGTTTTTTGCTAGCTTTGTGTTAGACAGCGAGATGGTGCGACAAATCATGAGGTGGGATATGGCCGTACTGCGTGAATCGCCCTGGTACCAAGAAATCCTGCGCGAAGGCGAACATCAGGGTGAACAAAGGGGCAGACAGGTTGGCATCGCTGAAGGGAGACAGGTTGGCATCGCTGAAGGGCGGTTGGAGCAGAGTCGATCTCTGATCCTTAAATAACTTACCCGCCAGGTGGGTACCCTGTCGCCAGCAACCACCGCTCAGGTAGAAGCCCTTGTGATCGAGCAATTGGAAGCCTTGGGTGAAGCGTTGCTCGATTTCACCCAACCGGAGGAATTAACGACCTGGCTAGCGCACAACTCAGCCACAACATCACCGCTAGCCAACCAGGACTGATGGGCGATCGCGTCACCAACCGACCCCGACGGCATCCTACCCACGAACTGTCATCGCCAGCCAGCCCTAATGCGTCAGTGGCGCAACCCCCTGGCACACATCCCGCTTTGCCGCAACCGCCGGGTGGGTTTTGAGGTAATCATGCACCCAGGCACAGCCAATGTGTTCAATGCGATCGCGATCGATCAATGACTGCCAGCGCCAAAGGCGAACCGTCTTATCCCAGGCACCCGATGCCAATAGGATACCCTGTGGATCAAAGACGATCGACGAAATCACACTCTCATGGGCAGGGATATCAGCCATTAACTGACCGTCTAATCGCCAGACTTTAATCGTGCCGTCTCTGCCGACAGCAGCAAGTAGTTGGCTATTTGGCGCAAAATCAACCGCATACACTTTGCTGGTATGCCCTGACACCGTGCGCATCAGTTGGCCATCCCTAACACGCCACAGCTTCACCGTCGCATCTTCTCCAGCCGTAGCCACCCATTGCCCATCGGGGCTAAACGCAACGCCCCACACAATTCCCTGATGACCGGACAACGTCTTAATTAACTGCCCACTGTGATACCAAAGTTTAGCCGTGCCATCCTGGCTGGATGAGACTAATTTTTGGCCATCGGGGCTAAACCGCACTTGCGTAATGCCATTGGTATGTCCCGCCAACGTCCTGACTAAACGACCATCCAAGCGCCGGAGTTGAACTTCTTTTTTGCGCTCCAAAGTACTAGCTGCCAGCAATTGCCCATCAGGACTAAAGTCCAACGTACTTAATTCCGTATAGGGAATCTCCGAATCGGGAATCTCCGAATCGGCATCGGCCTGCGTATTCGGACTGAGTAGCGAGAATTGCCCTAGAACCGTGCCATCCCGTTGCCAAATGAAGACTTTACTCTTGGCATCACTGGATGCTAGGCGCTGGCCATCGGGATGAAAGGCCACAGTATGGACCGGCCCAGCATGGGCAGTGAATGTGGTCAGGAGTTGTCCCTCCCGATTCCACAATTTGACCGTATGATCCCAACCCGGAGACGCGAGATATTGCCCCTTCGGATCGAAGCGAATCCGGACAATTCGCTCTTGATGTCCCCTCAAAGTGGTAACCACCGGATGCTGCAACCGCCAGAGCTTGACTAATTTGTCCGCACCTGCCGAAGCCAGCCATTGGCCATCGGGGCTAAAGGTAGACCGGTAAACGGTCTCCCCGTGTTTCAAGGTCTGGAGTAAGTCGCCATTGCGGTTCCACACCTTGAGCGTTTTATCATCACTGCTGGTGACAATCTGTTGTCCGTCGGGACTAAACCTGAGGTTCCAAGCATTACCCTCATGGGCTGCAATTGTTTTGAGCAACTGCCCCGCTGTATCCCAAAACTTCATGATGCCTTGCATATCTATGGATGCCAACATTTGGCCATCGGGGCTAAAGCTGACAGCATTGACGCGATCGCGATGCCCGGTCAACGTCGTGATTAACTCACCCGTTAACCTCCAGAGCTTAAGGGTATTATCCTGACTAGATGAGGCAAGACGTTGGCCATCGGGGCTAAAGGCAACGCCCCAAACGATATCCTGATGTCCCTTCAGACTGCGGATATGACGACCATCAGAACTACGCAAAAGTTCAACGGTATGCTCCTCACTGGAAACGGCAATCCAGCGCCCATCGGGACTAAAGGCAAGGGTGAATAAAAACGGATCAGTTGAACCTGGGTCGGCATCCCAGACCCACACCAATCGTCCATTCTGATCCCAGAGTTGCACCTCACCTATCTTGGTCGATACGGCTAGAAATTGACCGTTCGGACTAAAGGCGACATCCACCAAAGTTTTAGCAATATTGAAGGTTTGGAGTAGGGTACCGTCTAGCGCCCAGAGTTTGAGAACACCATCATCGCCAACCGTTGCAAGGCGTTGCCCATCGGGACTAAACGCCACACTGAAGACAAAACCTTGGTGGCCTGCAAGATGATTGGCCTCAACGGCTCCATAAATTGCCGTTTGCAAGATGGTCTCAAGCTGACTACGGGTGGGGGTGTCTATATTGCCCAGTCGTCGTAATTGCTGTTTCGCTCGCAGGGCTTCGAGCAGGGAGGCGAGTTGCTGATCCGAAACATGCAGAGCTTCGGTACTACGGGTCAGGGCTTGAATTTCGCGGATTCTGGCGGCGTTGTACTGGTGATAGGCAAACAAGCCCAAGCTGGTGGTGACGGTCAGGGCCACTGCTGCGATCGCTAACAACCCGCGTTGGAGCCGCGAGGCTTTACGTTCCTGCACAAAACGAGCTTCGGCCTCGCGGGTACGGGCTGCCTCTAGGGCCTGCTGCTGTTCCCGTTGCTCCAGAGCATGGGAGGCGGCTAAATAGTGGTAATCCTGGTCATCCAGGCGTTTGCCCTCGGCCCATTGTTCAGCTTCACGTAACGCTTGACCTTGCAACAGACGGGAACTGTCCTGCCGCTCAGACTGGAGCCATTGCCGCAGATTGACGCCATAGGGCCGCAAGGCATTAAGCTGTTGCTCCACCCAATCAGCATTAAACACCTCGGCATAGATGGGGTTACGCACCTGCAACCAGCCCTGCTCTTTGACAACCAAACCAGACAGCAGCAGTTCCTCCTGTTCAGTACTGTTATTGATCGCAATTGTGCCGGGGGGATGCGTCAAAACTTGGCGATAGAGGCCCAACAACCGTCCGGCCCGCTGTTGGTCATAGAGCAATCGGTTGGCGATCGTGCGCAAATGCTCCGGTTCATCCTGAAGTTCCCAGTTTTGAATCAGCCGCGATCGCACCAGGTTCTCTAACCAGGTTGCCGTCGCTTCTGGGGTGAGCGCGATCGTCCCCTCCATGCCGTGCTCACACACCAACTGACACAATTTTTGAGTTAAAAAGGGTTGCCCCCCGGTCCAAGTCAAAATGTGGCGCAACATGAGTTCCGGGTGGGGAACGCGCCCCTGCAATCCCGGCAACAGCGGCAACACCTCCGAAATCCGAAACCCCTGAAGGTCGATCGCCCGTCCCAGATTAAAGGGCGTCCGGCTTTTGTCGGCAATCAGATCACTGGGGGTCGCCACTCCCAACAGGGCAAAGGTTAACCGCTGGTAGATCGGTTGATCGGTGCGTTGGTTGTAGCAAGACCGGATCAGAGCAAAAAAATCATCACTGGGAAACTCGAGTCCCAAGACGCTATCCACTTCATCAATAAAAATGACGATGGGCTGCGTGATCTCCACCAGGAGTACTGTAGTCAAAAAGTCTTCCAGCCGCTTCACAGGCGACAAATGCCCGCGATCGCGCCACCACTGCCGCAGATTCACCGCTAGCTGACAACTACTGACTAAGCTCTGCAAGATCGAGGCATACCACTGTTCCGCCGTGATCTGCTGGCTCCCGATCGTGGTCATGTCGATCGTCCCGGAACGTATCCCTGCTGCCCGTAGCTGGGCAATGGTCCGCACCCGTAAGCTGGATTTGCCCATTTGTCGAGCATTCAGGACATAGCAAAGCTCCCCCTGCTGCAAGGCTTGATAGAGATCCACATCCGCCTGCCGTTTGACATAGGTGGGAGCAGTGAGGGGTAAGCTACCGCCTGCTTGGTAGTAGTCGGGTTCCACCGGTGGGAGTGGGGTGGGGATTGGGGCCATGCCGCGATCGCCTTCTATCGAATTGGCCAGTCATCTATTAGCGCGATCGTGGTGACCAGTCCAATCGGGGGTTGGGAGTGAAGGGCATGGGAGACATGAGGCATTGCTACAGGGCGAGAGGACTGGCTAGCAAAGTTGCAGTTTTCGGCATACTGTGTGTTGCAGTATACCACTCCCGCTGGAGATATGGATATATTCAATTACCGCGATAAACAACGATCACACTCCCCCATTAGGACGCGCGATCGGCCTGAAATTGTGCCCCTCCCCCACGGCATTAACTGGTGGCAAACAGGCTACGGGTAAACGTCAAGCAGAATGCTGAACCGGCACATTCTCAACAAGATTTTTGATGCGTTTACCCTGCTAGCCTGACCCTCGACTTCAAAATGGTTAACAAGGATGATGACTACCTTGCATAGGTTATGACTGTCCTGGGCAGAAAATACTCAAAACAGAACCAGCTAATGCAAAGCTCAGCGGCGAAGTATTAGTGGAGTCTGCAAGAGTGCAATGTTTAAGCTCAAAGACATGCGTGCTACACGCTAATTAACAAAACAGAGATTAATGCAAATAAAATCGCAATGTATTGTTTGAGTGTTAATACTTCGTTTAAAAATATGACTGCCAAGACACAACTAATGATTGGATATAATGCAGATAAAGGAGCGATAATAGTTACTGGTCCTGTTGAAGCAGCCTTAAAGAATAAAAATGCTCCGGCGACACCTGAAAAACCGGTTATCAAGGCAAGAATTATTCCCTTAAAATTGATTTCCAAGCCAGAACTAAATAGATAAAATCCAACAATACTAACCATAAAACCACCAAAAGCCTCATAGACGATGGCACTACTTGGAGAAATATATTTGACAACATATTTAGGAGCAAATCCACATATTCCCCAGAATAAAATTACACCTAATGTTGATGGCAGCCAAGTTTGCATAAAAAGCTCTTAATGACGCAAATCACTAAATTACAAGGAGATAAAATAAGAAGCACAATTAAGTTGGCTACAGCACTTCCATACTCGGCGAGGTACAGGCAAGGGGCTTAAGCCCCTTGTTCCCAAGGCTTGACAGTACTTCATTAGAGAGGGAACGGTTGTAGACCATAATTGCTTTCCAATGTAGGAAACAACATTAACTCGTATTTTTTCAACATTGCCGCACAATTACTGCACAGCATTGCTAATTTAAATAACTGCGCTCACTTCGCATATAAAGTTTTTAGTGTCAGTAACTTCCCAAGAAAACACTACTTTATTGTCAACCGAGCTAGAAGTGATTATTAAATTGACATTCAATTCTGCGCCGCATTCCACCGCTAAAGGTTCTGAAAATGGCAAATAGACTTGCTCCCAATGAGTTGAAGATAAAAAGGGTGAGGTACACAACCAAACATTATCCGCCAACTCAGCTGCGAACCATCCAACAAGTCCATATATTAAGCCCTTCGATTTTATTAAAATTTTTGCGCTACCATCAAGATAATCAATAGAATCTCCAACGCAATAATCAATAACTTGAACACTATCAGAATTTAGATCATCAGGCAAAAATGTTTTTACATAGATTTGCTCAACCGCTTTTTTCTTTACATGAGAAAAATCAAAGGTAAAAAACTCGTGATTCCAGGGTTCGATATAGGTTGAAAATATATTTGATGATGTAGTAGTGGCAAGAAACAAACGAATACGACGAGGAACAAAATGCCCTTTTTTGTTCAATAGCGTCTTTGATTCTGCAACAACTTTAACCATGTTTTCATCGAAAGCAAAATGCCCCAAGCATTCACTAACGATAATATCAACATTGCCTGGAAGCATGGGTTTCTTGCCATTTTCTATCGGAATGAGGTCAACATGATCTTCTTTTTGATTTTTCAAAAATGATTCTCGCGATACTTCAATCATGCCATTTGCCGCTTCTGTGGCAAACACTTTTTTAGCCCCTAAACTTGCAGAGATCAGGGAAAGAATACCTGTTCCAGTTCCGATTTCTAGAACAACGGATTCGTTTGGCTTGATTAGTTTCTCCAAAGCCTCACGGAATGCGATGACTCTCACGTCATCTTTCAGCATTGCCAAATGGACACTCGGACTATTGTAGAAAGGGTGCTCTACATTGATTAGTTCCGAAGGCATGACAGCAGGCGCTCTTTGTGAACGTTGAATCGCCATTTTTTATACTCAATAAACTTACCTGGTAGCAACTTTAACGCTATCAAGATTACGGTGTCAAGAACGGCTGAAAGCTTAATTAGTTTTTTACTCGTTGCCATCATGGTCAATCCATTAGAAAAATTAAAAGTCAATAGAAAAAAGTATAGAATTTGCCATGTAAAAGTATGAAATTAGGGCGGTTGATAAGGCTGTTCTCAGATCAAAAATAGGATTTAGTAGGATAAAAATACCTTCAAGGTCTAAAAAGTAGGATTTTAGGCTGCTCCAGATCCTACTTTTCCCAAAAAATCCTACTTTATTCGTAAAAATAGCGGGAAAATTTGGATTGTGTATGATCGCGTAGGATCTTTGGTAGGAAAATGCTAAAAATCGTCAAATTGTAAAGCTATGTAAAGATCGCGGCGATCGTGATCGCGCTTTAGGCAATCGCTTGCAACCAGCGACGATATAACTCCCCCCGGATCACGACTTGACCATCGGTGACTTGAATTAGCCCCAAACGGTGTAACTGAGACAACTCAAGCGGGCGGATATAGGGCGGTGGTTGGGATTGCGAGGCGATCGCCTGCAAGGTCGTGATTAAGGTGGGGGACTGGGCTAGAATCATCGCCTGTCGTTGCAAATGGGAGTGGAAGGGACTCGTGAGTGTCAGGGCATTCTCCACCAAGTCTTCCAGCGTCGTTGCTGCACAGGCCATGTAATACAGTGCTAACCGCACCAGATAGGGATGCCCACTCACCTGGTGCATCAGGAGATCCACCTGCGCTTCCGACCAGTTGAGACCATGCCGCTGAGCCAGGTAGATCACCTGCTCGGTATTAAAGTCTGGTAGCTCGATCGGAATCCCCACATTAAACGGCGATTGGTTAATCTGGAGCGGCACATAGACATCGGTGGAATGTACCAAAATTAACCGCAGCAGTTGCCAGCGGGGATGACTCTTCGCCTCCTCATACCAGGCACGCAGCAGGGCAAAGAAACCATCTGCTGTGGCCGGGTAAGTAAATAGGGTATCCACATCATCCAGGGCAATCACCAAGGGCTGCGCACACTGGGGCAGGAGGTAATTCTCAAAGTAATCCTTGCAACTGGTCTTACTGCCGAAAATATCATCCCAATAGTCAGCTACCTGCAAAGGGAGATTTAATACCTGGGTTACCCGCGCACTGAACCACTGCAAAAAGCGATCGAGATCTTGCAAAATCGCCGCATCCACCAATTGCAGATTCAACGATACGGGCACATACCCCAGGGACTCGACGTGCTTTAACAAGCGCATCAACAACGAGGTTTTGCCCATCTGACGTGGGGCGCGGATGCGCAGTAGGGCACCCGGTTGGGTAATGGCTCGATAACACTGGGTTTCAATCGGGGGGCGATCGCAGTACAAGTCGGACGTTAGCTGAACGGGGCCATCGGGAAATTCAAGGCAAACCGACACATCGGGCTGGGAAGGCGGGGGCATCGCGATTGCCGATCGTAGGGAGGCGGCACGGCGCTCGATCGTGGCCCGAAAGTTTTTCTTGGTGACGGCCTCTTCCAAGTGTGCCGATAAGCTGGCCCACAGGTCTGCTCCCACCGCCTTGATGTGGGCCTCGGACCAGGGGGTATTCTGGGCGATCGTCTCATAGGTCACCGCTAACCATGCCCCCCGCAGAATCGTCGCCTGGAGGGAATTTAAGGGTTTGCCCGTTTTTGCCTGGAGCCAATCATTGACCAGCGCGATCGCAGTTTCAAGATCAACAGTGCGTGGAGTGGAGTCGAGCGGGGATCGGGACATCGAAAACGGCTGGCAAACACTTGGACGTTGAGAAGCCTTGCCTGGGAAGGACTTCTGTGGTTATTTCTGTCGAAATCACGTTAATTTTATACTGTGGCATGTACCTTAGGCTGACTGACGTAGCGCGGGCAAGGTAACCTGTTGAATCCGGTAGCGGCGGTGACCTGGTTTGTAGTATTCATTACCTTTTAGGGCAAGCATCCAACTGTCAACGTGGGCACACCAACCGACTATACGAAAACCTAAAACGTCGCCAAAAAGGTTAACATTGGCCACCCCACGACCATTTATGCATGGTGGTCTAACCAGGCGGTCAACGCCTCTAGCTGCGGGAAATCGAGTAATGCCTCACCCAAGGCTTCCAATTGCTCCACGGGCAGCGATCGAATCCGCGCCTCAAGGGTGGGTTCCAGATCGCCAAAGCGGTGTTTGAGCAGCCGCAGCACCAGCGAGATCTCCCGTTGGAGTCCTTGTTGGAGTCCTTGCTGTACCCCTTTGCTCAGGATGTCTTGATAGATTACTGATTCCTTCACAATCTCCTCCCGTAGGATTTGCTGAATCACTGTTTTCTCTAATACTAAGCCGGCCAGGACGGCAGTCGCAGCCGCAACGTTACCTTGGATGCCGCGATCGGGCAAACGTTCAATGCGTTGGGCAATTCGCCGGAGGGTAGCGGTTTTATCGGGTGTACCGCACAGGATCGCCAATGGCCACAAGCCGGGGAACGGTAACAGGTCATCGGGAGAACATTCCCACAAGCGAATCACCTCAAACTCATGGCGCATTCCCGAAATTGCAAACACGGTTTGGTGGACCCGCTCCGATCGCGTCGGTTTGAGGTAAATCACAATTTGGCGCATGGGCAGCTTGGGATACCGACGGTAGCCGCGTAGGCGATACTCGGCCATGCGATAGGGAATTGGGGCCTCTGGCTGGGTTTGAAATTCGATCTGGAGCAAGAGCTGGTCGGCAGCCAGCAAAATCAGCGCATCAGCCCGCATCGGTTCAACGGACAATTCCGAGGGACTGAGTTGGGTTAAGCCAATGGCATCCCCCAATAACCACTGGGCAAAGTCCTGGGTATAGGTTTCGGCCAGAAATTTGCAAACGTTGTCATACATACCGGAATTTTACCGCTGCGATCGTCCGCCCGGGAAAAAGCGTTTTTTGCTAGTTTTGTGTTAGACAGCGAGATGGGGCGACAAATCATGGGGTGGGATATGGCCGTACTGCGTGAATCGCCCTGGTATCAAGAAATCCTGCGCGAAGGCGAACGCCAGGGCCGACTAGGGGAGAGCCGATCGCTGATCCTCAAATAACTCACCCGCCGGATTGGTAACCTCTCACCAGAAATGACCGCACGAGTGCAGGCATTATCGCTCGAAGAATTGGAGTCATTGGCCGAAGCATGATTGGACTTTACCGAGTTGGCCGATTTGCTGATTTGGCTCGATGCCCAGGGAAAGGACTGAGCAAAGTGTGCTGCCCACTGAACGATCGCTTGAGTCACCCAAGACACCCACCATACATCCAAGGCCGCACGCTCTACAAAGTGGACCCTCGTAGCAGCGATCGCTCATCCTCAAACAACTCACTCGCTGGGTGGGTACCCTGTCGCCCAAAACCACTACCCAGGTAGATGCACTAGCGATCAAGTCATAGGAGGCCTTGGGTGAAGCCTTGCTGGACTTTACCCAGTTGGCGCATTGGCTTGATTAGCGCGATCCGATTGCAAATAGGCCTGGTAGCCCATCTGTTCGAGCCGTTCCTGTTTCGCCATGACCATTGCCGTTAACCCTTGGCGATAGGCGGTCACCTGCGTAAGTAGGGCCGCATCCTGGGTTGCCAAAATTTGTACGGCTAATAACCCCGCATTCTGGGCATTCCCGATCGCCACCGTCGCCACGGGGATTCCCGCCGGCATTTGCACGATCGAATACAGGGAATCCACGCCCTGCAAATGGCGACTCGGTACGGGTACCCCAATGACTGGCAAGGGGGTCAGCGCTGCCACCATGCCCGGCAAATGGGCCGCGCCCCCCGCCCCCGCAATAATCACCTTTAATCCCCGCTGATGGGCCTGTTGCGCATAGGTTACCATCCGTTCCGGCGTCCGATGGGCTGACACGATCGCCACCTCACAGGCCACCCCAAACTCCTCGCAAACCGCGATCGCCGCCTGCATCGTTGGCAGATCCGAATCGCTACCCATAATGATGCCAACCAGGGGGGAACTCATGCTACAACTCCAGGCTTTTTAAAGTTTTGAATTTTGAATTTTGAATGCGGTAACAGACTGGCCTAACCTGCGTCAAAGTCATCGTTAGGGCGATCGCAGTAAAAACCGCTGATTGAGGGCATTAATCGGGCGAGCATTGCCAGGAAATTGCGCCGCGAATTGGCGAATTTGATCCGTGGCCAGGGGCACGGGCTGCTGCAACACAATCCAACTGACCCCCTCCGAACAGGGCGGCGTCGTCAGGGACCCAAAATAACGGTAGGACCCTAGATGGGGCGGTAGCAAATCCTTGGCATTCAGGGTGACCGCTGGCAGAGTTTGCTCCGGGCCAGGGCGATCGGGCATTGCGGCCCAAATGGGCTTCAGGGCCGCATTCTCAGCCCCCGCTGTTAATAACACGCCCAGGACAGCCAGGGCACCGGCCCCATTGCGATGGACAAGGTGGAGTTCCATGTCTGCGGGCTTGCCCTGAACAACATGCTCGCTGGGGTGGTGGAAGTGGAACTGGACTAACTCAAAGACTTGATCCCCGATCGTCAGGGTGCTGCCAGGTTCGTAGTTTACCTGGAGCGTATGGCCATTATTGATGAGCCGCAGGGGGGTTTCCCGATAGTCCAAGCGCAGGGGGGGTAACTGAGCCGCGATCGCCCCATTTAAGTCGATCGGTGATTGGTGTGCACCCAACTGACAAGCTTGATACTCGCTGGACAATTCTCCCCAATGTTCGGGGCCTGCCGCCCCCGTATACCCCCAATGGGCTGCGCCAGACGCTTCCCCCGCAATGGCCCGCGATCGCTGCCCCCAGCCCAATGGCAGGGAACTGCCCGCTAGACCCAGCGCAGCCGCCTTGAGGAGCATTCTACGGTTCATCTACCCAGCCTCCACACTTTAGGGTATTGTGCCATGATTCTCGTGGGCGATACCTTCCAACGCCTCCTGCCCGCCCCGCACCGGGGCCGCCGCCAAGGGATCATCCAACATGGGTTTGGGGGCTAGTAACCAATAGGTCACCATTTCCCCCATGCCCTTGACCAGAATCGTCCCTCGTTCCGCTAGCTCGTAGAACGGCTGTAGCCGTTCATAGGTGGCCGCTGTCACCTGAATGTGATCCGGCAGACCTTGGGACTCCATGCGGCTGGCAATATTGACGGTTTCGCCCCACAGGTCGTAGATGAATTTCTTCTGACCGATCACGCCCGCCACAACTGGCCCAGAATGAATCCCAATCCGCAAGCGATAGGGTTGGCCATCTGCCCGTTGAAACCGTCGAATTTCCTGGCGCATTTCCAAAGCCATCGCCGCGACCGCTTGGGCATGGTGAACATTTGGCTTCGGCAGCCCCCCGACGACCATATAGGCATCCCCGATCGTTTTGATTTTTTCTAGCCCATGCCGTTCCGCTAGCCGATCGCAACAGGAAAAAATTTGGTTCAATTGCTCCACGAGGGCCGTCGGCGAGACCTGGGTCGCCAGCTTTGAGAAATCCACAATATCGGCAAACAGGACCGTCACTTCCGTAAAGCTTTCCGCGATCGTATGCTGACCCTGCTTCAACCGTTCCGCAATCGGCTGGGGGAGTACATTCAGTAACAGGTATTCCGAGCGCAGCCGTTGTTGACGCAACTCCTCCTCCGTTTGACGGCGATCGGTCACATCCCGCACGGTTCCCTCGTAATAGAGCAACTGGCCATTGGCATCCTGCACCGCCCGGACATTTTCCGAAATCCAGAGCCGACTCCCATCCGCCCGATACACCTCAGACTCAAACCCCGCCACCTCACGATAGCGCCGCATATAGGCCAAAAACTCAGCCCAACGATAGGGTTCCACATAAAGCTGCTTGCCAATATCCGTCACACTGGCCATCAGTGCAGCGGGGGAATCATAGCCCAACAGTTGTGCTAGGGCCGGATTCACGCTTAAGTACTGTCCCGTCGGCGTCACCTGGAAAATTCCCTCCACCGCATTTTCCACAATGCTGCGGTATTTCTCCTCCGCCAGACGTAGAGCGGCCTCCGTGCGTTGTAATTCCTCCAGCGCCCGCTCCCGTTCCTGAATCTCCCGCTGGAGTTGGGCATTTTGGCGCTTGAGGGAAGCCTGTAGCCGTCGAATCGTCAATTGATGCTCAATCCGGGCCACCACCTCCTCCATCTGGAGCGGTTTGGTAATGTAATCCGCCCCGCCCACTTCAAACGCCCGGACCTTACTCAGGACCTCCGTCAGGGAACTGACAAAAATCACGGGAATATCAGCGGTATCCGGATCAGCCTTCAAACGTTGGCAGACTTCATAACCATCCATGTGGGGCATACTCACATCCAGCAGGATCAACTCCGGTGGGTCCATCTTGGCACTTCTGAGTGCCATTGCCCCATTGATCGCCCCCCGCACCTCATAGCCGTGTTCGCGCAAAAGGGTGGCGATCCATTGCAGCGTCTGAGGCGTATCATCCACGATCAGGATGGTGCCCTTAGCAGTGGTTGTTGACTCGTTCATGGCCCAATAGGCACCCTGCCTCACGCCGTTAGGTGAATACGGGGGAAGCATTCCCCCTCATGCGCCTGCGCCGATCAGGATTCCCGCTAACTTTCTGATTCTCCCAGGGATGGTTCGCCGACGCGGCGGCACGAACGCGCCCCCTATTGACCACAATAGCCATTACACGTTACCTACCCTCAGGGGATACCCTTACTCTTCTCCGGACAATCTTGCGAAAAAACCGGAGAATTTACTGAGGAGTCACCACTAAATAACTACGCCCAATGGGCAGGCGGACGGGGGCTGAGGGATTGCAGATGCTCCTCCAAAAGGCGGTGTAATTCTTGGCGCTGTACCTCTGTGCCGATTTCCGTATTGCCCGGTGTTTCAAAGAAAACCAGACTATCCACGGTCGCTAACGAAAGCATCTGGAACAGGATATGCACGATCGGCATCGGTAAGGCCATCAGCCGGGGATCTTGCTGGATACCCGTTGCCCGCATCGCATCAGCCAGGGTGGGATAGGCATAGACCACTCGCTTCTCCCGGCCTACCTGGGTGCGATGACTCAGAACGGTCGTCAGCCACTCTTGATCGGCGGATTGAACAATATAGTATTGGAGATGGCGTAGGCGTACCGCTATGACCTTAAGCACTGGACCGATCGCGGCAACGGCCTGGGGGGTGCGATCGTCCTGGGGCGCACCGTCGATCAGGGCTTGAATTTGCTGATCCAGATCATTCATAGGCGGATTAGGGGCATCTTAGACTGTAGATAGCAGGATAGGCCATTGCGTTCATAAGCCATTGTTTATGATCAATGTCTATGCGCAAGGCGTTGGTGGGGGGACGCTACCCTGTCCTAGACACAAGACAACGCCGCTTGTCCATTGGTTTGTCGGGGCTACTGGCAGCCATCGTAATATACTTTGAGGCCGGGTGCCATGATTGGGTGTGTCTGCTGGGTCCCGCGCTGGGGGACCGCTACTGTGAGAAACCAATCATCACGGGTGCGGAGTTGTGGAGCCAATCCTTCAACTACTATTTCAAGAACTCAATCAGTCAACACGGGCAACCCCAGCGACCTGCTGGGCGGTTGCGAATCGCCTTGCCAAGGAAGTCGATCGGATTTGCACCGAAAGTAAACGGATTCAAGCCTCTGGGGAAGTCGAAATTTGGGCCACTACCCTGGCCAAACACCGCCTCCAACAATGTCTGAAGTACTATCGCCTAGGTTCCCGGCAGGGGCGGGTGGAGCTGCACAGTACGCTCAGCGCGGTGATCTATCGCTATATTCGCCCAGCCCAGGGACCCGCTAGCTACCAGGTGCGCTTGATGCTGATCGAGGATTTTTTGCAAAACTTCTACATGGAAGCCCTCAACGCCTTTCGGCGGGAGATGGAGTTGCCCGAAAGCTATCGCCCTGATCAGCTGCTGGAATTGGCGGAGTATATGGCTTTTACCGAGCGGTATGCCAAGCGTCGCATTCCCCTGCCCCGCCAGCGCAACCAACAGTTGATCATCCTGCGGGCACAAACCTTCTCCCAGCAGCAACCCGCCGAAGCCTCGGTGGATATGGAGCAAGCCGCTGAGGGAGGCATCTCGGAGTTCGAGTCAGCTTGGAGTGCGGCCTCAGTCCAACAGGTGCGTGAACAAATGGTGGCCCAGGAACCGGAACCCGCCGAGGATGCCCTACGGCAAACGGTGGTCAATGCCCTGATTAGTTACCTGGAGGAGCGTCAACAAAGTGATTGTGCCGATTATTTTGTGTTGCGGCTTCAGGATCTCTCGGCGAATGAAATTGAGGCGATTTTGAACCTCACCCCGCGCCAACGGGATTACCTACAACAGCGGTTTAAGTACCACCTCATCCGCTTTTCCCTGTCCCACCATTGGGAATTGGTGCATCAGTGGCTAGGGGCGGATCTAGATCATAATCTTGGCTTGACGCCCCAACAATGGCAGAATTTTCAGCAACAGTTGAGTGGACAGCAGCGGGAACTGTTGCAACTGAAACAGCACGGCCTCTCGGAGCGGGCGATCGCCCAAAAACTGGGATGTACGATCGCCCAATTGCAACGCCAGTGGTCAAAACTGTTAGGACAAGCCTGGGAAATTCGTAACCATTTAGTGTCCGGAGCGGGAGCCGCAAGCGATGAATAGGGAGTCAGAAAGCCTAGAAGCTTATTTACGTCATTGGCTCTTGGGGGAAAGAGATTCTCAGGGGCCAAGCGCAGGTTTGCCTGTCCCTACGGAAGCCGTCGGTCAGGAGGACCTGCCAACTACACCTTCTACCTTTCAGGAGCCTGTCGTCTACCCCGAGGTGATGGAGTTGAATACCAACCCCCTCGATCGTGCTGAGTCCTCCAATCAGCGCGGTGCCATTGATTCGGAATTGGAGAGTTACCGCCGATCATCAGGGTATCCACCACTCGTTAAGAGAGGAATACCTGCTGTGCAAGACCGTTTCCAGGCGTTATTGAAGCGCCGTCTCAAACAAGAAATCCTTCGTCATCCTCCCCTGTTCCCTTGGGAAACGCAGGTTATGGACTATGAATCTGACGTTGAGGTTGGCCTTGATAGTCCCAGGGAGCGCCGATTGGCCCATGCGTGGATTGCCCAACTGCGGGATCTGCCCTTGCCCATCCCAATGGGTGAGCCGGTCCTCGCCCAGCTCTTGGAGCAGTGCCAAACGGTGGCCCAGTCTTCCCTACAAACTGGTGCGAAGCTAGTTCGGGCGGTGGAAGACCTGTTCCCTGGTCAGTTCTTAACCCTAAACCAGTTAACGGAACTGGTGTTGATGTCCCCAGCTCGGGGTCCCCAGGCCGTTCTGGGGCAACCGTTACCGGCTAGCTATGAACAGGCAGATCCCCACCAACAGATGCTGCTGTCTCTGCTGGCGGCACGGGAGTTGTTGGCGGCATTAACCCTGGTCTTACCCACCGATCGCCAACCCCTAGCACGGACATGGCAAACGGCGATGGGACCCGTGGAACTCCGGATTACGATGGATACGGAGGCGGAGACCCCCTGCCTGCGGGTACAGACCCAGCTCCCCTGTGGGGGACGGGTGCAACTGACGGGTGAAGCGGGCCAGACGACGGCCCAGCGATCGTTAGCTGGACCTTTGACGGTTGTCTTACAAGCGGTGGGGTTCGATCAACCCTATACGCTCACCCTAGAACTGACGGACGGGTCAGCCGCGACCCCGCCTTCGGCACTCACGTTTACCCTGCGGGCCGATCAGCCCTTGTCCTAACTGGGTTGCCCCGTGGTTGACTGAATAAACGGGCCTGCGAGCAGTGCCCGTTTGTTGTTTGGGGATGATTTCACCCAGCCGGGGGCGATCGCTGTCCCAGGGTCGCGATCACAACACCGGTGAGCAGGACCCCCGCCCCCAGGCGGACCACGGGACCCGGCACCTCCTGGAAAACCATCCAGGCCAGCACACTGGCACCCACGGGTTCCAGCAGTAGGGCCAGGGCAACGATCGTGGGGGAGGTCCAACGCATGGCCCAGTTGCAACTGGTATGGCCAATCACCTGGGATAACAGGGCCATCAGGATAATACAGGCATACACCATTGGTGGTTGGGGCCAATAGGCCGCACCGGCCAAGAGCGGTAAGGGCAGCAGCAGACCGGCAGCCGCCGTGTAGGCGATCGCCCCATAGGCCGTAACCCCTAACCCGCGTCGTTGGGCTTCCCGCCCCAACAGGAAATAGAGACTAGCAGCCCATGCCCCCACTAGGGCCAGGACATCCCCCAACAACGGCTGACTGCCGGCGCCCCCGTGGGCATCCCCTAGGGCAATTAAGAGGCCCCCGCCCAGGGCAATGCCGATCCCAACCAGGGTGCGCTGGGGTGGTCGCTCCTGCCATAGCCACCAGGACAACAGGGCGACCCACACCGGATTGGTGGTTACAATCACCGTCGAGGCCGCGATCGACGTGTAGGCCAAAGACGTAATCCAAGTGGCAAAGTGTAGGGCCAGACAAGTCCCAGCGGCTAGGGCATAGGCGATCGCTTGGGGTTGGCGTTGCCAGCGGGGCAGTTGCCACCAAGCGGGGAGCAGGCAGAGGGCCGCGATCGTCAACCGTGAGGCCGCCAAGACCAGGCTGAAGCCAACTCCCGCGTTGGGGACTGCGGCTAGGGCCATCCGAATAAAAATCGAGGCGGTGGCGATCGCCAACACCCCCGTTAGCAGAATACTGCCCAACTTCCAAACGGATGGGGCCGCAGACGGTGCTGGCATATCGCAGGGGTTCCCAAGGTCAACGTGATACTGTGCCCTCAATTATTCCCTGCCATCGTCGCGGTATGGCTGGTTGAGGGTAACCTCAACAGGATACGTCCTCGGGGACAGCCACCCAGTCCCGTTTTCCCACAGGGCTAGGTCACATCCCGATAGAACACACTGAGGCGTAAGGTCGTGGCCAGTTGGGTAACGAGCCAAAGGCCCGCGATTGAGTTGCCATTGGCATCCAACGGTGGACTGACGCAGGCGATGGCCCCCTGCCCCGGCACAATCGCCAGCAGTACCCCACTCACCCCAGACTTACAAGGCAACCCTACCGTTACCGCAAATCGCCCCGAATATTCATAAAGGCCACAGGTCGCCATCATCGCGTTGACCACCTGACAATGGGTGGGCTCCAGGTCAGAGCGCGGCAGTACCAGTAACATCCCGAGGTGGCTGAAATCTTCGATCGTGCCCGTTAAGCAGCAAATCTGTTCGTAGGTATCCAGGGCACTGGCGGCTGGCTGGGCGAGAAACCCTGCGGCAGCTAAGCAGTCGGCCAACGCCCGGTTACGCGTATTAGGACGCGCTCGCACCGATGCCAACATCTGCCGATCTAAAGACAGATGGCTCCCCGCCTGGTGGTTCAACCAGGCCGCCAAGCCTTGACAACGGGCCGTAGGGGTATCGCCAGGGAGGAGGGCCGCCAGGGCGATCGCCCCGCTATTGAGCATGGGGTTACGGGGAAATCCGCCATCCGCCTGAAGCTGATCAAGGGCATTAAAGGGGCGATCACTAGGGTCCATGCCAACATGGCTGAACACCCTTTCGGTTCCCTGGGTTGCCAATACATACAGGAGTAAAAAGGGTTTAACCACACTCATCAAGGGAAAGGAGTCGGTCCGATCGCCCCGAATCAGGATGGTACGGCGAGTTTGAATCGCGATCGCCAGGGACTCTGGATTCGCTGCCGCCAGGGCTGGAATATAGTTGGGAAGGGTACCCGCTTGGGCGTGCAGTTGGGCGCAGGCTAGCCAAGTGTCGAGCTGGGCCGCCGTGAGGGTATCGAGGCTAGGAGAAGATGCCATCTACTTCAGGCCGGTAGATATAGTCATAGTCAAATACGAGGGAATTGAGGTGGCGCAGGACCGAGAAGCCAAAGGTCGTTACCACATCGCTGGTAAAGGTCGCCATCACTAACTCGATCAACTTTCGCGGTGAAATTTCCGGTTTTTGAATATAATAATCCCGTTTTGCAAAAAACATTTTTTCATCACGCGGCACAATAATCCCATTGATGCGGTGGGCGTGTTGAATCGGTTTAATATAGGTTTGAATAAAAGCTTCCTGATTACGTTGCAGGCGATAGAGTTTTTCCTGCTGTAGCCAACTCATTTGAAAAAGCATTTTCAGTAATTCAAAACCGAGGGCATAGTTCAGGACATTATTTCGCTCCTCGGTGCTAATCACCAAGCGCAGAGCGGATTCGAGATAGAGGGTGGGCTGTCGCTGGGCGTCCTGGGCTGAGTGAATATAAAATTGTCGAATATATTCCCGTAAAACCGATTCCGTAAGTTCCGTGTCGATGTGAAATTCCCGAAGGCATTTGGTCACCTGTTGGCGATAGTCGCGATCGTGTAACATACGCGACACAATCCCATCTGCCGTATAGTCATCTAGGAATTCCGCCTGTACTTCTGGGGGAGCCGCACAGATAAGGTGACAAATGAGCAGCACATAACGCCGATTTTGCCACGGCAGGCTTTCCAGCCAGCGTTTGGCCTCCGGTGGCAGACTGCCCAGAATGCTATCCAAACTATTGCGATGTTCAATCCGGGCCAGTGATTGTAATTCCTGCATATTGGCTCTCTAAAGGAGAAGGAACACCTGACCGACGCGGCTAGCGACGCTCCTAAACGCGGGCGACGGCGGCACTTGGCACCCCTAAGCCACAGGCAGACTGCTACACCCGATCGCCACAATGGACAGGTGCTAATCAGAGTTAACCCAGTTTTACATCAATTCTAACGAGGAACCCCCCAGCAATGCTGGGGGGGATAGCCCTGCTCACGGCACAAATACAATGCCCTGGTTGCGATTACCCATCAATTACCCATCAATAATAACTACCCGACTGCCGGTGGTGAATCGCAGTCATCCCCTCCAGGTCCAGGACTGAGCCTTGCTGCACGATCGCATAGATCAACCAGTGATCACCCACCTCCATCCAGCTTTCCACCTGACATTCCAGGTAGGCAAGTGCTGCATCCAGGATCAAGCAGCCATTGCTGCCGGGATGGTGGTCCAGTTCACCAAAGGGATTCGCACCCGGTACTGGCTCATAGCTAAAGTGCCGCCGGACCGCCCGCCCCTCCTGGAGAAGATTGAGCACAAAGGGGGCCTGGGGACGTAAGAGCGGCTCGGCTTGCTCCGCTGCGATCGCTACCATGATTCCCGGCGGGTTAAAGCTAGCTTGCGAAACCCAGGCTGTCAGCATCCCCCGATGGTGGTCCCCCACCTGGGTGGTCAGGACGCAGAGGGACCCAATCACCCGCCCCATTGCCTGGGCCGTGCGATCGGCAGTTTGGGCCACCGTCACCCCTGGACGGGTTGGCCGCTGCTTTTTCCGTTTGCGTAACCGTTGGGCAAACTCGGCCCCTGCATCCTCACACATTTGCAAGGTCATGGCGGTAGGGCAAAACCGCACGCGAATCGGGTCAAAGCCGAGGGAGAAGTTGGCATCCCGCAGTTTGGTTTCAATCAGATCGATCGCCTCCCCACTCCAGCCATAGGAGCCAAACACCCCGGCCAACTTGGTTTTTGGAGCCGTCGCCAGGATAATGCCCAAGGCTGTTTGGATTTGGACAGGGGCGTGGCCCCCCAAGGTCGGTGAGCCAATGATAAAGCCATCACAGGCAGCAATCACCCGGGCGAGATCATCAGGATCGGTTAATTCACAGTTCACCAATTCAACCGCCGCCTGAGCCTGGATCAACCCTTGGGCGATCGCGCTGGCGATCGTTGCCGTATTGCCATAGGCCGAGGCATAGAGCAGGGCCACCCGCACATCCTGGGTGGTTTGCTGCTGACACCACTGGCGATAGTCAGCCAGCAAGCGACTCAGACTATAGCGCACCACGGGACCGTGGGCCGGGGCATAGCACGTAGCCGGTAGGGCTGCGAATTGGTCGAGGGCGTCAGCAACTTGTTTGGCTTGGGGGGCGTGGAGACAGTCAAAGTAGTAGCGGCGATCGGCCTCCAGTTGCCGCCAGTCCTGATCCCACAGGGCGGCACTACACACATGGGCACCCAGAAACTTATCGGTATAGAGAATTTGGGTTGCCGGGTCGTAGGTACACAGCCCATCGGGCCAACGGGGGGTAGGCACGGTGAGGAATTTGAGCCGGTGGCCCTGACCGAGATCAATCTGGATATCACTGCGCACGGCCAGGAGGCGGGATTCCCAATGAGGGAAAGTGGCTTTGAGGGTATTGGCGGCAGGATGGGAGCAGACGATCGTCGCCTGGGGTGCCCATTCCACCAGGGTTGCCAGTGTGGCCATCCGGTTAGAGTTGACATGGCCCAAGATAATGAAGTCCAGGGTCTTGAGGTCAAGCTGCTGCTGGAGTTCAGCCAGGAAAATCTCGGTGAACGACTCACCAGGCGGGTCCAGAAGGGCCGTGCGTTCGCTTTGAATCAGGTAGGTGTTGGCTGTTGTCCCCTGGCGGCGACCGTACTCGATCTCAAATTTGAGCCGCTCCCACGTGCGCGATCGCAGAACCTGGGTTTGGGGCGCAATTTCAGCCACTTGCACATCGCGGGGCCGTAGGGTGTTGGTGAGGAGGGTTGGGGATAGGGTAGTCATAGTTGGGTTTAGGGGTAGGGAAAGGGAATAGGAGAGAGGAGAGAGGAGAGAGAAGAG
>NZ_JBRCAD010000063.1:0-7911 GCF_053493415.1 Trichothermofontia sp.
CTCCCTAGACCATGCCCATCTGCGCCAGCCGACCGGTTCAGAAGTCAGTCTGTGAGGAGAGGTGACCATCAACCCGTGCCATTTCAGTAACCGTTTACTAGGGCACCTCGAAAAAGACCTAACTGTGCCCACGTAATCATAGGGGATTGGGGCGGGCGGCGGAGCCGCTATCAGGGGATTCCAGAAGCAAACGCTGAAAGTGGCAGCATCAATGGCATGATAGTTTTCATTAAGAAACACTGATTCATCGCAACGATCGCCCACGGTATCCCTTCAGTTTGGCTTGGTCCCAGGCTAAGGGGTTCAGTTTGAGAGCGTCTAGTTCCGAAGGCTAACGGTAATGATGACAGTGCAATTCGAGTCAATTTAGCGTTTATCTGTGCTGCAATTTTGAGGAAATCATGCTGAGGAGATTCATTTGGCTGGCTGTGGTCACAGTATGTCTGGCCCTACAACTGTTTGTGGGCACGGCTGCTGCGGCTGAACTCGACGAAGCAACCCGAACGGTCCCCCTTAACGATAAAGGGGAAACGATCACGCTGAGTCTCAAGCAAGTAAAGGAAGGCAAATTACTTTTCAATAATGCCTGTGGTCAATGTCATCTGACTGGTGGCACTAAAACGGACCCCAACATCAACCTCGATGAGAAATCCCTATCGCTGGCCACGCCAGCCCGTAATAACATTGAGGGTTTGGTCGATTTCTTAAAAAATCCGACCACCTTTGATGGCGAAACGGAAATTTGGGAAATTCACCCCAGTATTCGCAGCCGCGATATCTTCCCGGAAATGCGGAATCTGAGTGAGGACGATTTGGTTGCGATCGCGGGCCACATTCTGATCCAACCCAAGATTGTCGGTGACGCCTGGGGTGGTGGCAAAGCCTATCGCTAAGGCTTGCGGACTTGATTCAGGCTTGAACCCGTGGGGTAGGCATCCTGCCTGCCTTTTAAGCACTATTTTAACGACTTGCCTTTTAAGCATTGTTTTAACGACCTGCCTTTTGAGCATTGTTTTAAGGGCACTTCGATTAATCTGGGATGGGGGCAGTGCAACTGCCCCAACCAGGGAGATAACGTTGCTTGAAAGCGCCGGAGTGGTATTTCCCGAGGTGCCCTTACCTGAGCTACCGTTTTGCTTTTGCTTAAAATTGTGGGTTTGATGGAACTCAACACAGTGTTGATGATCCTAGGGTGAGAGCATCCCGGTTCTCACCGAATTTTTTATCTCAGCTTGAATTTGCACGAAAAGGAAAGGGAATATCCATGCAACGTCAGTGCGTTTCGACGGGCATCATACGGCGACTTTGCCTCATGATTTTGTTGGTCTGTATCGGTTGGACGATCGCCAGCCCGTCAGCCCTTGCTGTTGATGATATCTACATCAGAAAATATTTGAAAGTTACAGATACCATCGACCTCCCCTACAATCAGGCCGGTGAGACCAAATCCTTTACTGCGGCTGATCTCTCCCAGGGCAAGGCCCTATTTAAGGAGCACTGCATTCTCTGCCATCCCGGCGGGACAACCCGACCCAATCCGCCCATCTCCCTATCCCTAGAGGCCCTGCGCGGCGCGACGCCCCCCCGTGATAACATCAGCAACCTTGTGGCCTTCTCGCGGGAACCCATGAGCTATGATGGCACCGACATTGAGTTTATTTGTCGGCAGGTATCTGAGCGGTGGCTCTCGCCAACGCAAATGGAACAATTAGCTGCTTTTATTTTACGAGCAGCCCAGGTTGCGCCCCTCTGGGGGGAGGAGGCCCGTTCCCTCGATCGCTAACTCCCTAGCGGCACTGTTGTTGTTCGGTCAGTTTGGCCTGGAGACTGGCGGGGGCACCGAGGGCGGCGTTTTCGTAGAGGCGATCGAATTCGCGTTGGTAATGGGCGGCGACGATCGGGCTATGAACCACGAGCAGGGTTTCATCATTTTGTTGGTTGGCGGCGGCACTCCAGTTATGGGAGCCGGTAATGACCGTTTGGCGATCGAGGACGGCAAATTTGTGATGCAGGAGATCCCCAGGGGCCAGTTGGGGCACACCAACGGTTGTCAGGGGCGGGGACCAGGGCCGGTTGCCTGACTCATATTGACAATCCTCGGCTAAGGCAATCCCTAACATATCTAAGCCTTCACTGTAGGATCGGAAGGCAAAGCCGGAATCGATCAGGGCACGGATCGTGGCTCCCTGTCCCCGTTGACGATCGAGGGTATTGGCGAGGGCTTGCTCGGAAAAAACAAACAGGGCGAGGTCAATTTGCTGACGGGCAGTGCTGAGGGTTTCGGCAATAAAGCCATTAGTACTGGCTGGCCACGGGGTTTTGCGGCCCGTGGGGGAGAATTTGACACGCAAGCGGGCATTGCCAAGGGTGAGTGTTTGCACGGGGCGGGGGGGCTTTTTGACCCCAAATTGGCTATCGGGTTTGCCGCCGGGACCATCCCCCCACATCAGGTTAAATTCTTGGGTGAAGACAGCGGCGAGTTGGGGGCTGCTAATGAACAGCAAATTATTGGCATTGCCCCGACTCTCTGGCGGCTGAAAATCACCGTGGACATCACTCATCGTGAAGTTAGCGGAGGTGACGATCACCTTCTGATTATCGACAAGGATGAACTTATGGTGCATCAGGCCACTCCCCTTAGAGCCGTCTGCCGTGTCGTCAATGACCGGTACTTGGCCTTGGCGCAGCATGATCAGGGTATCCCGCTCGGCAATCTCGGCGGGACTCAGTTGGCCATCCCGGTTTTGATCGACCAGGGTAAAAAACTCCCGATACCGGTTGCGTTCCCGCTCATCGAGGCCAGCCACTTCCGCGACACTCAGTTCACTCCACGGGCGGCTGTAGGTATTTTCCAGGATGACCCGCACCCGCACCCCTGCCTGTTGGCGATCGACGAGGGCAGCGGCAATCCGGGGTAAGCGTAACTCCTGAACCGCCACATCAACGCTGGTGCGGGCGGCGGCGATCGCTTCGACCATGATTTGTTCGAGGTCATCGCCTAACCGCTGTTGTTGGCGATAGGGATCGACATAGGTGGCACTGGCCGCGTGGTTGAAATAGGCTTGGATCTGGGGATCTTGGGGCAAGGGCGCGATCGTTTCTACCCGCGATTCGACCGGCTGACAGGCGGTGGGCAAGAGGAGGCAGCCTCCGCAAACTGGGCCTTGCAGCCACAGGGGCGATCGCCGCAACCAGGGAATACCCCTGAGAATTTCCTGGATTCCCAAGGGCGATCGTCGCCCAATTTTTCTACTAGCCAGTCGAGGGGCTAGTTGATCGGTCAGTCGATGGGCAAGGGGCATGATCATCACCCTGATTGATGCGGTCGGTTAGGCTGAGTATTCCCGTCATGGGGACGAAATCTGCCACGGGTGTAACCGGAAGCAGCTTTATGAATCAGCTTTAGGACGGCGTTTTTGGCGCAGCGATCGCAACAGTGAGATCACCAGCATGATCACCGTTAGGGGAATCACAAACAGGAGAAGAATGTGGTTGAAAAGCGGCAGCGTAGCGTGGTTGGCGGAATCGAGAATCAGATAGGCCGTATAGGCGACATAATAGCCCAGGAAAAGTAGGCCCTCCCACCGGGAAACGGTTTTACCCGTAATAAAAATCGGCAAGCAGCCAACCGCAACGGCAATCATCACGGGAATATCAAAATTGATGGCGGCGGGGGACACCCTCATGCCATTGGGGGCCAGGGCTGCTGCCAGCCCCAACACAGCCAGGATGTTGAAAATATTACTCCCGACCACATTACCTACGGCAATATCCTGCTCACCGCGCATACTGGCGACGACCGAACTGGCTAACTCCGGTAAGGAAGTCCCCACCGCCACGATCGTGAGGCCAATGACCAACTCATCCACCCCGATCGCCTGGGCGATGAGCACTGCCCCCTTGACCAGCCAATGGGACCCCCAAACCAGTAGCCCCAAACTGACCGCCACTAATCCCAGGTTCATCAGGCTAGCCCGCCGCGATCGTGCCCGTTGACTCGCAGACGCTTCTAGTAAGTTATCGGGCAATTCCACCTGATCATCCCGGCCATTGAGTATGAGGAAGAGGGTGTAGGCGATCGCGCCCAAAAATAAAATTACCCCGTCTGAACGCCCGATGTTGCCGTCGAGACCAAACAGGAAGACTAGCAACGAGACCCCAATCATAATCGGCACATCCAGCCGAATCAATTGGTTAGGGACCATCATGGGAGCAATCAGGGCTGACACGCCCAAAATCAGTAAAACATTACAGATATTGCTGCCCACCACATTCCCCAGGGCAATATCCGCCTGCCCCGCTAGACCCGACTGAATGCTAACGGCGGCTTCCGGGGAACTGGTGCCATAGGCGACGATCGTTAAACCAATGATCAGGGGTGGCATTCCCCAAGCGATCGCAATGCGCGAGGCCCCCCGGACCAAGAGTTCGGCTCCCACCACCAGCAAGACAAGACCCAACACGATATAGACCGCAGCAGTGAGAGGAGGCATGGCACCGGGATTCCGAACATCATGCCTTGATTGTACCGGAGGGGGGGATCTACCTTGGATAGGCCATAAGCAAGAGGGACGAGCGGGCATTCAGCCAGTAGTTGCCATCCCCAAGCGGCAGTGCCTCACCGGGTGGGGCAAAATCATGGGGCGGGGCCAGGGAGGTGTCCACAATCCGATACCAGCAGTGACCGTCCGGCGGCGTGGGTAGAGCAAAGCTTTTCCCATCCTTGTCTGCATTAAACACGAGATGTAAATGTTCCTGAGCTTCGGGATGGTGCAGGCTAAAGGCAAGCGATCGGGCTTCTGGTTTCCAATCCGGTTTGAATAGCTCAGTACCATGCCAGATAATATGAGGCTGGAGATTAGGATGGGTAACCGCCAGCAAGGTTTCCTGCTGGAAAATCTTGAGGGATTGGCTAAAGTGAATTAGCCCTTGGGTAAAACGAAGCAGTTCAGCCTCCTCCGTCACCCCGCGCCAGTCAAACCAACTGAGTTCATTGTCCTGACAGTAGGCATTATTATTCCCTTTCTGGCTATGGCCGACTTCATCCCCCATCAAAAGCATGGGTGTACCTTGGGAAGTTAATAGAATGGTGAGGAAATTCTTGCTTTGCTGTAACCGCAGTTTGTTGATGTTGCCATCTCCCGTTGGCCCTTCCACGCCACAATTCCAACTGTAGTTGTCGTTTGCGCCATCCCGGTTATTTTCCCGATTGGCTTCGTTGTGTTTTTGGTTATAGGACACCAAATCGCGCAGGGTAAAGCCATCGTGGCAGGTAATGAAATTAATGCTGCGGTTGGGTTCGCGATCGGGATCTTTATAGATATCCGGGCTGCCCAACACCCGTGCCGCCAATTTACCGACCATATCGGCATCGCCGCGCACAAATTTCCGCACATCATCGCGATAAGGCCCATTCCACTCGGCAAAGCGATCGCCAATAAAGGACCCCACCTGATAAAGGCCACCCGCATCCCACGCTTCGGCAATGATCTTGGTGCCCGCCAGGACAGGATCGGACTCGATCGACCAGAGAATTGGGGGATCTTCCAGGGGGGTCCCATCCGCTGCACGGGAGAGGGCCGAGGCTAGATCAAACCGGAAGCCATCGATATGCATTTCGGCGACCCAGTAGCGTAGACAATCCAGAATAAGGTGACCGGGGACCGAGTGATTGGCTTTGAAGGTATTGCCGCACCCACTGTAGTTGAGGTAGTGGGCGGGGTTCTTAGGATCAAGCATGTAATAGCTGGAGTTGGCGAGGCCCCGGAAGGAAAGCGTGGGACCATTTTCATTGCCCTCCGCCGTGTGGTTAAACACCACATCTAGAATCACTTCAATTCCGGCCTTGTGCAGGGCCTTGACCATATCGCGAAACTCATTCAACGGCCCCAGGGGATCAAGATGGGAACTATAGCCCCGGTGGGGGGCAAAAAAGGCCATCGTGCTATAGCCCCAGTAGTTTTCCAGCCCCGGTTGGGCATCCTGGTGATCAAACTGGTGGATCGGCAACAGTTCAACAGCCGTAATCCCCAACTGCTTCAAGTAGGGAATTTTGGCCTGCAAGCCGGCATAGGTGCCCCGCAGCGAGGGGGCGAGGCCACAACTGGGGTGGCGTGTGAACCCCCCCACGTGTGTCTCGTAGATGATGGTGGACGAATAGGGAATATGGGGTGGCGCGTCCCCTTCCCAGTTATAGGCACTGGAATCCACGACAACACTGCGCAGGGCTTGGGCAATGTTGTTATTGCCGGGATGAATGGCGGCTTCGCGGCTGTAGTTACGCCAGCCAACCACCGCGCGAGCGTAGGGGTCGAGCAATACCTTTTCGCCATCAAAGCGAAGGCCCTTTTCCGGTGCATAGGGGCCTTCAACCCGATAGGCGTAGACTTGACCGGGTTTGAGACCGCGGACAAAGACATGCCAATAGTGGAAGGTTCGGTGGATTTTAGGGTCTAGGTGAATGACACGATCGGCACGGGGTGCATCCGGATCATCAAACAACAGCAACGAGACACCGGTCGCCCCCCTGGCAAAGACACTGAAATTGACCCCCAAGGGGGTTACGGTTGCACCCAGGGGAAAACTACGACCGGGCAAAACAGACTTGTCCATAGAAACCCCCTGAGAAACCAAAGACTGGAACAGTTAACTATTTAAATTCTTTAGCGTATTAAATTTCAGTTAAATTCCAGAACTTTAAGTAATCCTTAAAAATAGGGTTGTGCACTCCTTAGGAAAATCTTAGGTAATTCTTAAAAAAGAGTGATTGAACCTTCCACTAAGGGACATAAACTTAGCGCGTTAAAAATCGACGTGATTGATTCACGCCTGTGTCTATTTTAAGCTAGCGGATTGAATGTTAACGATCGCGAATTGTAAAGCCTTGTTTCCGAGGGCGGGGGGTGGCTATTTCTACTTGAAAGTGGACGGTATCTGCGTTGACTAGGGTTGTGGTATCGGGGGATACCTGTCGTACAGTAAGTGTCCAATTCCCCGGTTGCAGGGGCCAGAAGTACGATCGCCCGGTTTGGGTGGTTAATTTTTGCCCATTGAGCCACCACTCCACAGCGGTATCGGGCGGGGCCGTGAGGGTGAATTCCAGGCTTTGACTGTGGCGATCGGTTTCGTCTTCGGTGGGATGCAGGACAAAGCGATCGCCGGTCTGGGGGAAGGCAATTTTCACCGTACTGATGGCGGGACTGGTTGGGCTGGCAGGGCTGGCAGGCGGGACGCCTACCCCACTGGCTCCCACGCTGACTGTCCGTAACCAATCCGGCGTTTCCCGTTGCGCCAGCCATTCGTGATATTCCGGCGGCAATACCCATTGGTTGCGTCCCGGTTGACCGGGCATGGGGCGCAGGAACGGATCAGGCTGGCGCTCATAGGCCGCTAAATCTGAGGGAAAGAGGTACTCCATCACGACGATCGGGCAGGCGGGCATCGGTCGTGCCCCGGAAATCGCACAAATGGGTCGCGGCACCAGCCCTTGGGGAGGATCAAAGCCAACGGGTTCTTGGCCCTCATGTAAATGCAACATGATCCGTTGCCATAACGGTGCGGCCCCCGTCACCCCCGACACTGTGCGCATCGCCGAGCCGTCAAAATTGCCCACCCAGGTCGCTACCGTGTAATCCCGGCTAAACCCCACCGTCCAAGTATCGCGAAAATCCGAAGAAGTCCCCGTCTTCACTGCTGTTGCGAAGGGCAAATCCAACACCGACCCCACCCCGAACGCCCCTGCCCGGGCATAGCGATCGCCCAACATATCCCGCACCAACTCCCACGCCGCCCGCCCCCTTCGTGCCCCTTCGTGTCTTAGTGCCTTGGTGGTGATCGGCTCAAATCCCGATGGCTCACCCATCCATCCCCGCAACGCGATCGGCTCCCCCCCCCGCGCCAGCGTCCCATAGG
>NZ_JBRCAD010000064.1:0-5640 GCF_053493415.1 Trichothermofontia sp.
CTGCCCCCCTAATCAGTTCTCCGCAGGCGGCCCACGATGCGCATCGTCAACTCCTGGAGCGGATCACCGAGGGCTATTTCAGTTTGGACAACCAATGGCGGTTTACTGACCTCAACCCCCGCGCCGAGCAATTGTGCTTGAAAACCCGGGAGGAAGTACTAACCCAATCCATTTGGGCCGTCTTGCCAGAGCTACACAGCACCCCCTTTGCCGAGGCTGCCGAGCGGGTACTCAAGGAACAACAGGCTGTGCAGTTGGATCTGTTTTATGCCCCCCTGGGGATCTGGTTAGAGATGCGGATCTACCCGGAACCGACGGGCATCGCCGTATTTTGCCGGGATGTGACGATCGTCAAACAGGCGGAAGCCGCCCTAGCGGAGCGAACCGCTCTCTCGGCCTTGGGAGCGGCGGTTAGCCTGGCCCTGGCCCAGGGGGGGAGTTTGGGGGAGAGTCTCCAGGCCGCCTTAGCGGCGATCGTGACCCACCTGAGCGATACCTTTGCCTACCTGTGGACATTGAACACCACCACGAATCTCCTGGAACAGCAGGCAGTGGCGGGTGAGCATACCCCGACAGACGACTTCCCCGCCCTAATTTCCCCTGGGATCTCAATGGTCGGCTTTATCGCCCATACGGGCCAGCCCTATCTGACCAACACGGTTCTCCACGATCTGTGTGTGGCCAATGCTGATTGGGTCAAGCAGGAGCGAGTGATTGCCTTTGCCGGGTATCCCCTGATTGTCGAAGATCGCCTGGTGGGCGTGATGGCCATCTTCCGGCGGCAACCCTTCACGGATGCAGCCTACGCTATCCTCGATTGGGTGGCCCATGATATTGCCGTGGCCATCGATCGCGCTTGGGCACGGGGGGAATTGCTAAGTCGCCGGGAAGCCCTGTTGTTCCGCTTAGCCCGCCAAATCCACAACTCCCTGGAATTGGATACCATCCTGAAAACCGCTGTGCAGGAAATTCGGGGCCTCCTACAAATCAAGTGTTGCCATTTTGTCTGGTATTGGCCCCAATGCGATCCCCCCCTGCTGGCTATTACCCACGAAGCGCGGGATGCGGAGCTGCCCACGTCGCTCGGGGATTGTCTGGTTGGGCCGCGTACTGGCCTTGTGGAAAAGTTAGAGCGGTTGGAAACCCTCCGCCTAGATGATGCGACCCAACTGCCGACAGCCACGGCGGAGAGCCAAATTCTCCTTTCGGATCTCGCGGTGACGGCCCAATTGGTGGTGCCCCTGGAGACCTGCGCAGGGCAATTGGGGGCGATCGTCTGTACCCAATGTGATGAACCCCGCCCGTGGCGTAGCAGTGAGGTGGAGTTACTCCAAGCGGTTCGGGATCAACTGGCGCTGGCGATCGACCAGGCGGAATTGTTTGCGAAAAGTCGGGCCTCCGCCTTTGCCGCCGAGAGTCAGGCCCACCAGTTAAGCGAAGCCCTGCGCAACCTGAGGCACACCCAAGCCCAACTGATTCAAAGTGAGAAGATGTCGAGTTTGGGGCAAATGGTGGCCGGGATCGCCCATGAAATTAACAACCCAGTGAGCTTTATCAGTGGCAACCTCAACCATGCCGCCAACTACACCCACGATTTGCTGGATCTCCTGGAGTGCTATCAACGCAACTATCCAGAGGCGGTGCCAGAGGTCCGGGAACTGACAGAGGCGATCGATCTCAGTTTCATTGCTGAAGATTTACCCAACCTGTTGAACTCGATGAAGATTGGCACCGATCGCATTCGCCAGATTGTCCTGTCCCTGCGCAACTTCTCCCGGTTAGATGAGGCCGAGTTGAAACCCGTCGATATCCACGAGGGGCTGGAGAATACCCTCCTGATTTTGCAGAGCCGCCTCAAGCCGGTTGGCAAGCGGGCGGGGATTCGCATTGACAAGCACTACGGTCAACTCCCCCTGGTGGAATGCTATGCCGGTCCGATGAACCAGGTGTTTATGAATATCCTCAGCAATGCGATCGATGCCCTGAACGATCAGGATGATCCGGTTATTACCATTCGCACTGAAGTGCAAACCCTCGATGGACAAGCGTTCGCCGCCATCTGCATCCAGGATAATGGCCCTGGCTTGTCAGAAACGGTACAGCAACGCCTCTTTGATCCCTTCTTCACCACCAAGCCCGTGGGCCAGGGGACCGGGCTGGGCCTTTCGATTAGCTATCAGATTGTTGTGGATCGCCATCGGGGCAGCCTCATCTGTGAGTCGGAGCCAGGACAGGGAGCGGCCTTTTGGGTGCGTATTCCCCTCGCATTCACCCCAGTGGCTATTTAGGGCGATCATCGCCGCAAATTTTCCCCAGATGAGGGTAGAAAAAGTGTTGACAGGTCTGCTACACTAATTCGGTGTCTATAAGCGATGGGGCGTAGCCAAGCGGTAAGGCAGCGGGTTTTGGTCCCGCCATTCCTAGGTTCGAATCCTAGCGCCCCAGTTATTTTGCCCCAGTTATTTTCCGGTAACGGTAAATCCAGCAGCCTACTCCCACTGCTCAAGGATTTCGGACCAACTGTGAACGAGCGATCGCAGTTGTAGCCGTCGGGTTTCAAAGGTGGCAGCCATCCAGATCAGAACACTCCCGACCACCAGGCCCACAACCCACTTGGTGAGCGGATAGATCTGGTTGAGAATAATCAACTGGTTAAAGATATTGGCCAGAAAGATGGCGGTGCCGACATAAAGGGGCGCACGAATTTTGAGTCCCAGCCCCCCCAGGAGGGAGAGGAGACTCACGCCCCCGATGGCGATACCCGTGTAGCGATCGCTCCATAACATGACGCCCTGGATTAGCCCCAACCCCACCAGCCGCAATAGGTGGCGACTATCCCGCTGTTCCCGGTGCCCCAGGCCGGGATCAAATTGGGCAATGTAGAGGAAGGTCAGGGCCAGGGGAAGAATGCCCAGGAGGGGATCGGCGATCGCCTGCCGATCGAGCCAACGCCAAACCGCCCAGTCGGCTAGGAAGACGCTGATATAGGTCAACCGAAACCGTCGTGCTCGATAGGCCAATCCCGCATAGTAACCAGCCGCCACGAGGGCGTTGCCGGGATGCAACCAATCCAAGGTGGTCATCAAGGCCGTGATGAGGGGGAGGGCGATCGCGGCGCGTTGCCAGGGTTGCGATCGCCAGCCCCAGCGGGGCCAGGGGAGGCTATACCAAACCAGGCCAAGGCCACAGGCGACCAACCCTAACCAATTATCGAAAATACTTAACTCAGGCCAGTTAATGCGGGCAAACCCCAGCAGCAATAAGCCCTGCCCTAGGCCCGCGTAAACCCACCGATCGGCGGCTGCCGAGAAGGTTGCCAGCCGTCCCTGCCAGAGGGCATAGAGACAGAGGTAGGCCGCGATCGCTAACCCGAAGGGCTTAAGGGTGGGGGGGGTCAGCAGACTGATCCCCATCGCCCAGACCATGAGCAAGATCCCCAGGCCCCAGTGCAAATTAGCCCAGAGTATGAAGGTTGCCGGGGGTAGCCCCAGGAGTCGCACCCAGAGCCGTTGACCCAACTGACAGATGAGTACGATCGCCGCCGTGGTCCCGGCCAGAATCAGGGCACCATCCGCCGCACTGCCCCCGGATGCCTGGGAGAGTTGATAACCCACCCCTTCATAAATCCCCACGGATAGCCCAATCAACCCCATGACCTGCACCGGTCGCCAGTAGGGAGCATACCCCCCAACTCCCAAGGCCACGCTCGCCGTTGCCAGGGTTAACAGCCCCGTCCAGGCAGTCACGACCTCTAGCCGCAAGCCCCAACCCAGCAGGGCCACCACCAGGGGGAGTATGCGTTTCCAGGCGGCAGGTGCGACGCGACGCGATCGCCAATACCAGCGGCTCCAGAGCATTAACAGCCCACCGATGAGCACATTGGCCACGGCGAGATCAAGCGCGCCCCCACCCCCCCACGCCACCCCTTCGGCCAGGGCGAATTCAAGGGGAACGGCCATTGCGTACAGGCCGAGGTCATCCCCCAACGGCCAACAACGGAGGGCTACGGCAGCAGCGGTGACGATCGCGGCGATCAGGACCCACCCGCTGGCTGAGGTCGCCCACTGGGGTGTCAGGCTGGTCGGGATATACCGAGCGGTAACCGACAACAGGAGGCCCAGGATTTGTACCCCATAGAGCACGATCGCCCAGAAGTCTGCCGCTTGGGCATAGAGCCAGAGCAGGGACGCGGGTGAGCTGGCCGGGGTTGGGGTAGACCGAGACAGGTAGCGGTAGCCCCCCCACAGGAGGGTGAGGGTTAGTGAGCCGGTCAGTAACCAGGCGGGTGCAGCAAAGGGCGGTAAACCGGGCCAGCCCTCCCAGAGTAGGGTGAGGCCTGTGGCCAGCCCCAAGCCGAGGGCGATCGTCGTGAGGGCGATCGTGGGCGCATAGGAGGCATTCACTGCCGTCAACACAGCGGCAGCCCCCAGCCCCAGCAGCCGGATGCGGAAATCAGGCAGGGTCAGGACTTGCCACAGCCCCAAGGTCACCACGGTCAGGGGCACGGTCACCCTGGGGGGGGCCGGGGTTGCCCGACGGGTGATCAGGGTCAGGCCCAAGGGAACCACCACCCAGATCAGCGGCCAACCGGGGTGAACCGCGTTCGGGGTGCCCGTGCTGCCCAGACTCACCGCCTGTCGCCAGCCCAACAGCAGCAGGTAACTGCACCCGGCTAACCCCAGCCCCAGGTGCCAGGTACTTCGTCGCCAGTGTCCACCCAACCGGCTCAGGCTCACCCCCCACAGGCCGATCGTTTGCCCCAACAAGGCCACACTCCATTGCCACGGGTCCATCTGGGGCAACCAGAGATCCAGGAGCGAACAGAGGGTGGCGATGCCCGCACTGAGGGTCAGGTAAACGAGGCCCTGGGCCAGGGTACGCCGCCGGCACAGGACGGCGATCAACAGGAGGGTTGTGGTGGCTAGATTGAGCGATCGCACGATCGGGTTGGCCAAGCTGACCAAGGTCAAGATCCCCCCCAATACCAAGGCTAAGCCTTCCCCAAAGGCCGCTGCCTGGGTACGGTTCCGTCGCCGGAGCCAATCACAATACCCCACGATGACTACCAGGTAGGGTAACCCCACTATCCCCACCAGCACACTGGGCATGGCCTCGGCCCCCACCCACTGCACCAGGCCCGTCGCGATCGTCCGTTGGAGGGGGGGCGGCACTAAGCGCCAGATCAGCCCGTTACTTTGCAACCCGATCAGGAACAGGACGAGGCCATCCCCGGCGCGGCCCTGTCGCCCTAACCGACCGTGGAATAGCCACAGGATCAGGCTGCTGACGGCTAGGGCTTGACCCGGATGGGTGACGATTGTCACTAACCAACCCAGGATTAACAGGGCACCACCAGCCCGTTCCCACAGTTGGGCGTGGTCGGCCAGGTGTGCAGGGGCGATCGCGACCTCACTAGCCGAACGCTCCGATGCACTGGTCAAGGCCGATCGCGACGCATCTCGGTCGGCCAACCGCCGCGATTGCTGGGCTAACCAGGTCAAGAGCCAGCCACTTCCCCCGATCGCGAGTCCCGTCTGATCGACTGCGATCCCCTGGACAAACACAGCCCGCACCCACAACACCAACAGGCCGTAGATGACAAGGATAGCTCCCAGGGTGAGGGGGGGCGGTTCTGAGGGC
>NZ_JBRCAD010000065.1:0-9267 GCF_053493415.1 Trichothermofontia sp.
AGAATTGGCGACGCGGAATTCGCAAGTATGCTGGCCGACCAAAAATTGCAAGATCACGCACGAATACGGGCCGATTCTGATGCAGCTTATGACTGCTAGTCTGACAGTAAGGGCAAGTGGCTGCTTCGTTTAATAAGTCTAACTGTAGGAATACTTGCTCGGCTTCCTGAGTGCAGATTTCAACGGTAACGTTTGGCAAGTTAAGTAGAGAATCCAAATGCCAGTCCATTGCTTCATCACCAACGCACTATTAGCATCCATTGTAACATATTCACCAAAAACCCAGAAGAACCCAATTTTCTCCTGAGAAGATTTTTGTAAATGGGGATGCAGTTGAGGGACAGCTACGTTTATTGAATCAGCCTGAAATTGAATCAGATTCTATAATTTTCCGAACTTCTGGGTAAGTTGCTCCTAGTGAAACCTGCTACATTAGAGATGTTTAGCCACATTCCTGTCAAACCTTATGCGCTCAAATGTCGACTCTCGGAAAATCGAGGAACTCATGGAAGCATTAGGGAAAGAAGCTCGCAGTTCAGGCTGTATCTACTTTACAGGTGGCGCTAGTGCTTTACTCATGGGTTGGCGTAGTTCTACTGTGGATATTGACATTCGCCTAGATCCAGAACCATCAGGAATTTTTCAAGCGATCGCCAAACTTAAACAAGAGTTGAACATCAATATCGAACTAGCCTCTCCACAGGATTTCTTACCTCCCGTTCCAGGATGGCGTGATCGAAGCGTATTCATTGGTAAACGCGGTCAAATCTCATTCTATCACTATGATTTTACAGCCCAAGCTCTTTCTAAACTATCTAGGGGATTTGATCGCGACCTTAAAGATGTTGAAGCTATGTACAAACAGAAATTATTCTCTTTGAGTGAGCTACGGGATTGCTTTGAGGCGATTGTACCTGAACTAATCCGATTCCCCTCTCTTAACCCTGATATACTCAGAAGCAGAATCGAGGACTTTATTGAATGTTTTGAAGATCAACCAGAGGAGGAACAATCATGAATCTCAATGAGTTGCCAGGAGCTGAGATCATTTTGTCTGGACTGAGCGATCTTCATAGTGGTGAGTCCAGTACAATTGGGGCATTGCTAGTTGCGATCGCCGCAACACGCTTAACCAAAGCCGGTTTAAATATTCCCAAAGATCACCTAGACCCCGAACCAGAGCTAACCTTGTATGCCCGCCTCCAAGATGAACAAGACGATGCTTACTCCTACTATAATGCGTTGCTGAATCGTCTCAATAGTTTTTGTAACGCACTCGAACTCAGTTATAAATATAAGCCCGTCTAACCAATCACTGCACCCGACCTTATGCTAGACCTTGACAAGTACCCAAAGCCACTGACGGCGGGTGAATTCAACCGTTATGTCAACAAGCGATCGCGCCCAAAAGCTCCCGATCGTCATCCCAAAATTGAGTATTAGGAGGTCTTCAGCTTTTACGCTGATGCTGAATGAGATGGGCGGCTTTGTCAGCTTTGCCACCAGTGATGCCTACAGTTTGACCTTCCGGGTGATTGTGGTGCGGTTGGCAGCGGTGGGGGGATTCTGACCCCGGTCTATTTGCTGTCGATGCTGCGGGAGATTTTCTACGGTCAGCGGACGTACCCACTGACGCAGCTGGGTTTGCAGTTGACGTAGAGGTAGGGGGGTCCATAGCAGTCGCTGCGAGTTTGGTCACTGTAGCGTCGCATAGTATCCCCCATCTGGCTAACCCTTGCCTCAGGTAAGGTTCTACTCCCCGTAAGCTTTTCGCCCTTGCCTACACTACGAAGCGCTCTGCCCTCTCCTGCTGGGGGGCTGTTACATTTTGGAACACGATCGCTATTGACGAATGACACACATCTAGTGTTTTATGGGGGAGTCCTGGTTTCAAAAACACTATATTTGAGTTTTGTTTAGCCCGTTCTCCCAGATTGTGTGACCGGTATACCCTTTGGCGAAAACCTTAAGTATGGGTTGCCTGGGTTTAAGGTCGGTCAATTTGCATCAAGTCAGTTTAGCTAGCGTTGAATTTTAAACTCGCATTTTCAGCTCACCGAGATGATCAGCCTCACTAAGGTCATCAAAGCGATGATCCGACGGATGGGGATGATAGTAACGCTGTCCACCCATCGCCTTTTTTTGCCATCGTGAAGGGGTATTCTATGGTTTCCCAACTAAAAGTTGCCGCATTTGACCCCGATCGGCCCCCGATCCATGTGGTTTCTGGCCTTGTGCAAGTGTTTACCTGTAGCCAGCGCAATTTCTTCACCAATGTCATGGCCCAGGCACTCCAGATCGCAGGACAGGGAACGCCAGTACTGGTGGTCCAATTCCTTAAAGGGGGGATTGGGCAAGGCTGCGATCGTCCGGTGCAGTTGGGCCAAAACCTCGACTGGATTCGCTGTGACTTACCCCGCTGTATTGATAACGCCGCGATCGAACCAGCGGAAGCCAAGGCAATTGAAGATCTCTGGCAGTACACGCAACGGGTTGTCCGGGCTGGGCAGTATGCTCTGGTGGTCTTGGACGAACTGAGTCTAGCAATTAACCTGGGCCTCATCCCAGAAACAGAAGTCCTAGCACTGTTGAGCGATCGGCCTAGTCAAGTGGATATTATTTTAACCGGTCCCAGCGTTTCCAATTCCCTGTTAGAAGTTGCGGACCAGATTACCGAGATTCGTCGGAGTTTATGTGCCTAGGGGATGACGGAGCAACCTGAGGAAACGTGAACTGGTTAAAGTCCTGAGTCAAGCACGGAAGTGGGTTTCAGTAAGGATTGGGCTGCCTTTGCCGCGATCGTGGGTGACAGATGGATTTGTTTAATTTGAATGAGTCCTTCCTGCACAAACAGATCGCGCACTTGAGCACTGGTTTTACTGATATAGGGGGTTTCGTAGTAGATTTCTCGAATGCCCGCTGACATGACCAGTTTGAGGCAAGAAAGGCAAGGTTCCAAGGTAACGTAGATACTGGCCCCCTCCGTGGCAATGCCATGTTTACTTGCCTGGGCAATGGCATTCGCTTCCGCATGGACTGCCCGCGAAGGTAAATCTTGGCTGGCATCACAACTCGGCAGACCAGGATAGCAAAAACCTTGGGAAATACAATGCTCAGAACCAGAAGGAGGACCATTGTAGCCCGTTGCAAGAACCTGTTTGTTCTTAACGATAACAGCCCCAACAGGAAAGGCTAAACACGTCGATCGTGTAGCAGCAAGCTTGGCCAGCATCAAGAAATACTCATCCCAAGTTGGCCGCTCATAAGCCGGTTGAACCAAAGCCATTCTCTCCTCGTGTGGTTACGGCTAATTCTTCACTGGTTTCAACTTTAACGCGAATGACCGGTTGAATCACCATTTGTGCAATCTTCATCCCGACTGCTACCTTAAATACTTTTCGGCTGTGATTAATCAGGATGACGCCGATTTCACCGCGATAGCCCGCATCAATGGTCCCAGGCGAATTCAGAACCGTGATCTGGTGTTTTAAGGCAAGGCCACTGCGGGGGCGAATTTGGGCCTCGGTACCCGGTGGTAATTCAAGACAAATACCCGTAGGAATTAAAGTGCTTTCACCCGGTTGAATGGAGGCTTCGACATTGGCAAACAGATCCAGCCCCGCATCTCCTTCATGGGCATAGGCAGGGATGCAGGCATTTTCGCGCAATCGCTTAACTTTTAACACGTATTCCATAGATGCCACATCATATTTAATCAAGACGGTAAATCATAACATTACTTTGCCTTAGAATACCCAGGAGGAATGGGATGAAAACTACTTTGCGACCATCCAATTCTCCCCGGCCCGCACCTCCACAACCAACGGAACACTCAGGGACACGGCAGCTTCCATTGTAGTCTTAATGCGATATTCCAAATCAGGCCATTCCGAGGGTGGGACTTCCAACACCAATTCATCATGGACCTGCAACAGGAGGTGGGCTTGATAGTCCTTCAGGACGGTTTGTAAACGCACCATCGCAATTTTAATAATGTCAGCACTGGAACCCTGAATCGGGGCATTGGCCGCCGCCCGGAGTAGGCCCGCATCGTAGGCATTAGCCGATCGTGCCTTATCCAGATCGATCTGGTCTGGCTCAGTTCCCCGCAAACGCTGGAGAGCCTCACTGGCGAAATTAAAATACCGCCGTCGCCCGAAAATCGTTTCCACATAGCCCTGACCGATCGCCTGTCGTTGCATTCGCTGCAAATAGGCAAATACGGCTGGATATCGCTGATTAAAGCGTTCAATAAACTGCTTCGCATCGCTGGAATCAATTCCCGCTTCCCGGGCAAAGCGTTGGGCGCCCATGCCATAGATCACCCCAAAGTTAATCACCTTGCCCAGACGACGTTCTTCGGCAGTAACCGTTGCCTTATCCAAGAGCAGACGAGCCGTCAGGGTATGGACATCCTCGTTATTTTGATAGGCGGCCAGCAACACGGGTTCCTGACTGAGGTGGGCCAGGATGCGTAACTCAATTTGGGAATAATCGGCGGCAGCGAGTAGCCAACCCGGTTCTGGAATAAAGGCTTGGCGAATTTGCCGACTAAAGGCGGTCCGAATCGGAATGTTTTGCAGGTTAGGATTGGAGGAGGACAGGCGGCCCGTAGCAGTGATGGCCTGGTTGAAATCGGTATGCACGCGACCTGTGTCCGCCCGCACCAAATTAGGTAATGCATCCACATAGGTTGACTTTAACTTCGAGAGGCTACGATGTTCCAAAATCGCATCAATAATCGGATGATCGCCCTGTAATTTTTCCAAAACGCTCGCATCCGTCGAATATCCCAACTTGGTTTTCCGCGTCTTTTTGGTATTTAAACCCAGGGTTTCAAATAGCAGTTGGCTGAGTTGTTTGGGTGAGGCCAGGTTAAAGGGCGCACCTGCGATCGCATAGGCTTTAGCTTCAATGGCTTTGAGATCCTGATCTAACTGTTGGGAAAATTCTTGCAGATAGGCAGAATTAATCCGAATACCGCGATATTCCATTGCGGCCAAGACCGGCTCTAGAGGTAACTCTACAGTTTTGAAGAGCGTTGCGAGGGCGGGTACCGCATCCAATTCAGCCTGTAATTTTTCAACGAGACAAAACGTGGTATAAACATCCAGCCCACAATAGGTGGCCGCACGGGAAATATCGATATCCGCGATCGTCTGATTTTTCGCAACCAATTCGCGATAACTCTGGGCACGGATACCTAAATAACGGGCCGACAAATCACTCAGGTTATGACTACCCTCCGGATTAATCACATAGCTGGCCAGCATGGTATCAAACACCACACCCGCCAATTGTATTCCCTGGCGGCGGAGCACAAGGCGATCGTACTTGGCATTTTGGAAAACCTTGGGCAGGTCAGGATTTTCGAGAATTGGACGTAGGGCGGTTACCACCTCGGTTTTAGGGAGATTTTGACCCTGGTGATGACCAACAGGTAAGTAGGCAATGCGCAGGTCGGGGCTGCCCACGGGTTGCCAACAACAACCAATCCCCACTAAGTCGGCACTGAGGGGGTCGAGGGCCGTAGTTTCCGTATCCCAGGCCACGGGAGACTGGGTGCAGGTCACCAATTGGGCCACGAGTTCGGCTAATTTCTCCGGGGTATCAATAACCGCAACCGGGACGGGTAGGGCTGAAGCCGGGGCGGGGGGGGCCTGCTGCGCGGCGATCGTCTCTTCGGCAGTGAAAAACGCGATCGCCTCATCAGTATTTTCATCGGTATTTTCTAAGGGATTCGGGTTTGCGAGACTGCCTGCCCGCTCAGGACGCGCTTCGCCCGGCTCCGCCCAAGCCTCAGCGGGGGTAGTCTCATGGGCGCGATCGCCCCCCAATTGCAGTTGCAACCGTTCGATCTGACTGAGGAACGATCGTAATTCCAGCTTTTCTAAAATTGGGATCACCGCATCAGTCGCAAACCCCTTTAGCTGCAAGCTCTCCCAAGCTATGGATAAGGGAACATTTAAGTGGATCTGGGCCAAATATTGGGAATGGCGAGCCACATCCTGTTGATCCGCTAATTTTTGTCGCAGGGCGGGTTTAATCGCCGGTAACGATTGATAGATCTGCGCCAGGGAACCGTACTCTTTCAATAATTGCACCGCCGTTTTCGGGCCAATGCCCCGCACCCCAGGAATATTGTCCGACGCATCCCCACAAAGTGCCTTATAGTCCACCACCTGCTCCGGTCGAATCCCTAACTTCTCCTCCACCTCCGCAGGACCAAACTCACGCGGGGGGACGGCTCTGCCCCGTTGGGCAAAAGCGCCGCTCAGGTGCAAGACCGAAATACCGCGATCGGCATCCACAAGCTGAAATAAGTCCTGATCGCCACTTAAAATCTTTACCCGATAGCCTGCGGCCACCGCCTGTTGGGCCAGGGTTCCCAAGACATCATCGGCCTCATAACCGGGTAACTCCAGAATCGGTAGACCCAGCGCTTGCAACAGTTCCCGCAAATTGTGCAGATCGGGGATAAAGTCCTCTGGCGTTTCCGGGCGACCCGCCTTATAGTTTTCATCCGCCTCATGGCGAAACGTCGGTTCCCTCACATCAAAAGCCACCCCGATCGCCCTAGGGGCCTCCGTCTGCACCACCTCCAACAGGGACTTGAGAAACCCAAAGCAAATGCTGGTGGGGATTCCCGTCGTCGTCCGCAAGCCCCCCTCCCGGCTTTTGGCAAACGCATAATAGGCCCGGAAAGCCAAGGAGTGGCCATCAACGAGCAACAGCAGCGGGGTAGCCTGGGGCGGTGGGGTAGGCGGCATGGGCAGACTTCCAACTTCAACATTGAGCCAGGGGGGTGGTTGCGATTATCGCAGACGGGTGGGCAGGTCGGGCAGGCGGTTGGGATAAACTTTGTGATGGCTAGGGGGAGGAGCGCTACGATTCGGGACGCGTCGTGCTAGGATGGGAAAGCCAAATCAATTGGCACCTTGCGGATGTGGCGGAATTGGTAGACGCGCACGTTTGAGGGGCGTGTGGTATATCCGTGCGAGTTCGAGTCTCGCCATCCGCATGAGTATTTGCAGCAAGCTGTATTGCGTTAATCCTCGGCAGTGAGGGTGTGCCCACCTCCTGGGGAAAGCCAGCTCGGCTGTCTAAGCCTCGTCGCCAGGCGCAGGGGGACTGGGACTCATCCATTTGGGCTAAGCTGGCCGAGAGGGATAATCTTTAGCTGGCTGTGCTACTAATGCAGCGCATAACCGATTATGCAACGTTTGTAGTTCTGGCTTTAGCCTGCAATGCCTCAAGTCGTTACTACCAAAACGTTGCGAAACTTTATGTTGACTGTACTAGGACGAACAGGCCCCGATCGCGGTCTTGGGCGGCATCACTTTCGGATAAGGAATCCGCTTGTGATTATACTGCTGCCAGACAAGGACAAAAATTTCCGCAATTTGGGCGAGGTCCTCGCGGCTGAGGCCAGAATCCACCAGTTGGTTATCCTGCCAGCGTGCCCGGAGAATTTTATTCACCATACGCAGGGCCTCTTCGTGGGTGGCATCCTTGAGCGATCGCAGGGCGGCTTCACAGGAGTCAGCCAGCATGACAATCCCCGTTTCCTTGGATTGTGGGATCGGTCCATCGTAGCGAAAGTAAGCTTCATCCAAGGGGCGATTCGCCATCTCCAGGAGCAACGCTGCGCGATCCTCCGATGGCGACACGGCGTGAACAGGGCTAGGGGCTGAGACTTCACTAGCCCGCTGTTGGGCCTGCTGATAGAAATAACTCACCAACATGGTCCCTTGATGCTCTGGGATAAAGGCCCGAATCGCCTTCGGTAAGCGGTAACGGCGGGCCATGACTAAGCCTTCGCTGACGTGCTTTTTGATAATCGCCACACTCTGCCACGGATCATTGAGTTCATCGTGTTTATTCGGTCCCCCCATTTGGTTTTCAATAAAGCCCTGGGGGTCGTGCATTTTACCAATATCGTGGTACAGCGTCCCCGTGCGCACGAGTTCAACATTGCACCCTAGGGCACAGGCCGCCGCTTCCGCCAGGGTCGCCACAAACAGGGTGTGTTGGAAGGTGCCAGGGGCTTCGGTAGCCAGACGTTTCAGGAGGGGACGGTTGGGATTGGCCAACTCCGCCAGGCGAACCGGCGTCACTAAATCAAAAAGATGCTCTAGGTACGGACTCAACCCTAGGGCGATAATGCTCCACAAAACCCCCTTGGCCCCCTGGATCGCCGCATCCAGCAGGACGCTATGCCAGATTGTGCCCGCCGCTGCACTCAGGGTAAAGGTTACCAGCAAATAGGTGACCCCCTGGGTCAAGCCAACCGCACCACCAAGCAGGGCCAATTCCTCCCGCGATCGCAGCCGTCCGGCAAAAAACGCCGCCAATAACCCACTCACCGCACTGGCAAACCAATAGCCCCATTGCAATTCGATCCCGATCGGCAAAGCCAGACTCAACAATCCGACCGTGGTCACCCCCAGAACTGAGCCATAGAAACTGCCCACCAGCAGGCCCACCATCGCCAGGTTCGTCGAGGGTAAATGGAGGGCAATAAAGACGGGGGTGCTCAGGGCCAGCAATAGCAATAGCAAGCGATCGCGGCGACGGAGGTCAGGGTAAAACCGCCGTTGGATGATCCAGAAGACCCCCACTCCCCCGGTGATCAGCCCCCCGAAGCTCACTAAGCCCCACCAATTCAACCCGCGCTGGCTGAGATCAAAGTAGTCCAGCAGGGCAAACTGGGCTGGCGTAATCATTTCATTGGCCTGGACAATAATTTCACCGCGCCTAACACTGACCATCACTGGCGGAACATCCCGGGCGGCTTGTTCCGCGCGAATACGGGTTTGCTCCTTGTCCTCAATCAGGTTGGGCTTCAGGCTATTTAATAACAGCCGCATGGCCAAGGGTTTGGCGACCTGGGGTACCGTGCCTTGGAAGTGCAAGGCCGCCGCTTCCCGCAGGAATTGCTGGGGTAAACCGGGCGGAATCCCCTGGGTGGTCATCCGACGGGCCACCTGCCGCACGCTTCTTTGGGTCGTTTGCCACTCTTCCGGGGTCAGGGCCAGCAGGGACGCATCGTAAAGGGCATCGGTCTTACCAGCAGCGGTGGGCGCTCCCCCCGTCGGCGGCCCCGCGTGGATGGCAGCGAGGGCGATCGCGTATTGGCGGCGGGCCTGATTGATCTGGGCGACTAGGCGGTTAAATTCCGCGATCGGGGCCGTGCGTTGGAACACCCGTAACTCAGCAATAGCCTGCTGTTGGGCCGGGGTATGGGGGACGGGGAAGGGTGAGGGA
>NZ_JBRCAD010000066.1:0-13689 GCF_053493415.1 Trichothermofontia sp.
ATGGGACGTTGGTTGGGGGTGGCAGTCTCCCGTGGCTGCATTGGTTGGCGTTGGCACGCTATCTAGGGTTCCCTTTGTCTATTTTAAGGACCGGGGGCATTGAGGGATCTCAGATTGAGCGATGGCCAGGACTCCCGTTAGGAGGGGGGGTATCCCGCAAATTTGTTAGCCTAGAGGGCGATACCCGTTGGGCGATCGCGAAGCATCTCCGCCGGAGAACCGTCGTCAGTATTCGCGATCGCGGCGATCTGAATCCATTCCCCATTGCAAACAGCGCCGAGAAGTACCTATGACGATCCGGACCCAGGCCGATGCCATTATTCGCTCCCATGTCTTGTGGGCAATGGGGGGCGGATTAATCCCCATTCCCCTAGTGGATTTTGCTGCCGTCACCGCCGTGCAACTGGAAATGCTGCAACAGTTAGCCGAACTTTACGGCGTGGACTACACCCGCAGCAAGGGGAAAACCTTTGTCTCGGCCCTGACGGGGACCACGATCGCCCGGTTGGGGGCCAGCTTTATTAAGGCTATCCCCGGCGTAGGGACAATCCTGGGGGGTCTCTCCATGTCCGTGGCATCCGGGGCCTCGACCTATGCCGTTGGTCAGGTGGCCATCAACCACTTTGCCAATGCGGGCACCCTGAGTGATTTTGTCGAAGATCAACTCAAGCGGGCCTACGATGTTGCCTTTGAGCGGGGAAAAACCTATGTCTCTGACCTTGAAAAGGAAAAACAAGAGGAAGCTGCTGATGTATATCAAGCCCTGGAAAAACTGGGGAAACTGAAGGAACAAGGCATCCTCACAGAAGAAGAATTTCAAGCTAAAAAACAAGAACTGCTATCGCGACTCTGACCCTGCTCTGATTGGAATATCACTTTTGCCAAACTACGCAAGGACACGAGTACCCTATTGAACAAGGCACTCAACACCTTGCCTGTTCCTGACTCAAACGAAAAAGGCTGTATTCCCGACTCTCTAGCCCACAGGCAAGCCAATAATGTGGTCCGGTAGATGTTGCCCGGTCAATGTCGTTCGGTCAATGTCGTTCGGTAAATTTGTTAGCCTGGAAGCAAGGTCCGTATGGGGATGTATTCATCGGGTGCCCCCAGCTACCGGAGAAAGGGAAATGTTGAACATAAGGTGGCGTCTTATCCTGGGGCTAATGGCTGGCCTGTTGGGGCTGGGCCTCGCCAGTACCCTGATTGTCGAAGGGTTGTGGTTCCAAACCCTAGGCTATGGGGCCGCGTTTCGGGTACGGCTGAGTGTCTATGCCGTCCTGTGGCTCCTTGCCCTGAGCGGTACGGCCCTGTTTCTAGGCGTCAACCTGCACCTAGCCCGTCAGTTGCGCCATCCGCGTCACACGACTCCCCCTCGTGCCGATCGCGCAGTCGCGCCACGGGGCAGAGCTGGCTTGCCCGATCGCCCGATCGCCCCAGGGAAAAGTACCTCCTGGCCCGGAGCGATGCCCCTATGGGTGTTACTCCTGGCCGTGGCCGTGGCGGCGGGGGGATTGGGAGTGCTCCTCATGCACTATGGACAAGAGGCTGCTGCCTACTGGTATCCCGAAAAACAACTGACCAGCCACACCCCAACCCTGCCCAGGCCCCTCACCCTCAAGGCCCTGGCCCATCTGGTGCAAACCTGGGTCTGGCAACCGTGGCATCTGCTCCTGGGAGTGACGGCGGGGGTTTCCCTGATAACAGCCCCCCTGGCGACCCTGAGCGCGATCGCGGTTGTGCTGGCCCTATGCTTTGGTACCGTCCTCGCGGGCGACTGGACCCATGTTTTGCTCTACTTCCACGCTAAACCCCTGGCACAGTCTGATCCCCTTTTCCACCTTGATATTGGGACCTACCTTTTCCGGTTGCCCATTTGGGAGCTACTGCTCTTTTGGCTATTGGGCCTCAGTCTCTATGCCCTGATTGCGGTTTTCCTAGCTTATATTCTGTCAGGAGATAGCCTGAGCCAGGGGCGTTTTGTCGGCTTTACCCCAGCCCAACAACGGCACCTGTGTGGGTTAGGGGGCGTTTTTTTCCTGGTTAGCGCCCTTGGCTATTGGCTGTCGCGCTATGAACTTCTGTTTTCCGATCGCGGCGTCACCTACGGGGCCAGCTATACCGACATTACGGTGCAACTGCCCATCAACACGGCTCTAGCGGTAGGGGCTGGCGTATTCGGCCTGCTGCTCCTGGGGCAAGCCTTGGCGAACGATCGTGTCTTCCTGCGCCCCAAGGTTTTGCAATTCTCGCGACCGGGAGCGCGATCGGTCCTGCCCAATCACCATTGGTCGTGGCAACCGGTCACTGTTCTGGCCTATGGCGCACTGGCCTACCTGATCCTTGCCAGTGGCCTGGGGTATGGTGTCCCGGCCCTGGTCCAACGCTTCGACGTGCAACCAAACGAACTTGCGCGGGAGCGGCCCTACATTTTGCGCAGTCTGGAGTTTACCCGGCAAGCCTTTGGTCTTCAGGATAACGAAATTCGGACTTTTTCCCCGGAAGAGAAACTAACGCTGGAGGACTTGCTTAAAAACGATGCGACGATTCGCAATATTCGCCTGTGGGATGAGCGGCCCTTACTGCAAACCAATCGCCAGCTTCAACAAATCCGCCTCTATTATCGATTCTATGATGCCGATATCGATCGCTACCACATTCGCCAAGAAGACGGTCGTGATGAGCTGCAACAAGTCCTGATCGCGGCCCGTGAGTTGGATTACAGCAGTGTACCGGCCCAGGCCCAAACCTGGGTCAATGAGCACCTGGTCTATACGCATGGCTATGGCTTTACCCTAAGTCCGGTTAATACCGTTGGCCAGGCCGGGTTACCCTTTTACTTTGTGCGGGATATTGGGGGGGATGCGACCGTTAGCGGGGATAGCGCCCTACAAGTTTCCAGCCCTGCTATTCGGGCTAGTATTCCCATTGGCCAGCCCCGCCTCTACTACGGTGAGTTGACCAACACCTATGTGATGACGGGCACCCGAATGCAGGAGTTTGACTATCCTAGCGGGGATGACAATGTATACACCACCTATGCGGGGCGGGGTGGGGTGGCGATCGGAACCCTATGGCGACGACTATTATTTTCCGTCTATCTGCGCGACTGGCAAATGCTGTTTACGCGCAACTTCACCGCCGATACCCGTGTCTTGTTTCGACGTAATATCCAGAAGCGGGTCAAAACCCTAGCGCCGTTTTTACAATTAGATCAAGATCCCTACCTGGTGGTGGCGGATGCGGATTTGCGGCTCCCGGCGGCTAATCCCCAGGCAGCGGTGTGGGCCAAGCAATCCCTACCCGACCAGAATTATCTGTATTGGATCATTGATGCCTATACGGTGTCTAATCGCTATCCCTACTCCGAGCCGGGGACACAGCCCTTCAACTACATTCGTAATTCGGTCAAGATTGTGGTCGATGCCTACAATGGCTCGGTTTACTTTTATGTGGCTGATCCTGCTGATCCCCTGATTCAAGCCTGGAATGAAACGTTCCCCGGTTTTTTTCAACCACTGACGGCTTTACCGGATACGTTGATCAACCACATTCGCTACCCGATCGATCTGTTTAATATCCAGTCGGAGCGGTTACTGTCCTACCACATGCGCGATGCCCAGGTGTTCTATAACCGGGAGGATCAATGGCGGGTCCCCAGCGAGATTTACGGGGATGAAACCCAACCAGTGGCTCCCTATTACCTGATCATGAAAATTCCCCAGGAACCTGGGGAGGAGTTTATTCTTTTGCATCCCTTTACCCCGATCGGGCGGAATAATTTGATTGCTTGGTTTGCTGGACGCTCGGACGGGGTCAACTACGGTAAGCGGTTATTATATCAATTCCCCAAAGAACGCCTGATCTATGGGCCGGAGCAAATCGAGGCGCGAATTAACCAGGACCCCATTATTTCCCAGCAAATTTCCCTGTGGAACCGACGCGGATCGCGGGTGATTCAGGGGAACTTATTAGTGATCCCGATCGAGCAATCCCTGCTCTATGTTGAACCCCTTTATTTAGAAGCGGAACGCAATAGTTTACCGACCCTAGCCAGGGTAATTGTGGCCTATGAAAATCGGATTGTGATGGCGGCAACCCTCAAGGAAAGTTTGGATGCCATTTTCCTGCGTCAGGATGTGACGAATGCACCCGCGATCGTGCGTCCGTTGGCTGAGGAAGATCTGCTGCCCCTAGCCGATCCCAGTGATCTCGCCCCCCCCTAGTACAGTAAACGCAAAGTTCGCAACGTTGGTAGTAACGCCTTGAGGCGTTGCAGGCTAAAGCCTGAACAAACCTAGCATAACTTATGTATTACAGCCGTTCCCGCCCTAATGAAGTATGGTCAAGCCTTGTAAACCAGGGGCTTAAGCCCCTGGTCTGTACCTCACTACATATGGAAGTGTGGTATGCGCTGTACTCGGTGTAGTCAATAGATTAACCAGGAACCCGCCATCCTATGTCAGGATGGGGGGAGGCAGCAACCCACGTGATCCCTGATCTATGACCCATTTGTCTGAAACTGATATCCCTGCGCTTACCCACCTACCCCGATATCCTTACCTGGACGAGGGCGGCCAACTGCCAACCGCTTGCCAAGGCGCGATTGGGGTCTATGCCATTTTTGATCGGGCTGAAGTGCTGCAATTGGTGGGCTATTCCCGTGATGTTTATCTCAGTTTGAAGCAACACCTTGTGCGCCAACCCCACTGTTGCTATGGGGTGAAGTGGTACACGATCGCCCGTCCCCAGCGATCGGTCCTAGAGGCGATTCAGTCAGCCTGGATACGGGAAAATGGGACATTGCCACCGGGTAATGGGGAAGCGGCAGCACAGTGGACACCGGCGATCGATGTCAAACCCCACCTAACCCCCGACGAACAGCAACAATACGAACACGCTGACGAGTTAGGCCGGAGCAAACTGTTGAAGGTGGTCGCACGGCGGGTGGAGACCGAGGTGTTGGCAGCCCTAGCGACCCGTGGCGTCCAAATGCCGATCCGCTTCGACCCCAAGTTGAAAGAAAAGGGCCTCTTGCAATTGAAGGCGTAGGGATTCAGGGATGACCCCCCTTTCCCCGGCCTTTGCCACTCAGATTGTCCTGACCGCTGGTGGGCGCGTTGGAATGGACAGGTAGATAGGCGTTCCCCTCCCAACCTGCCATGATCCACCAACCGCTTGACTGGGCCGATGCTGTCTTGGTCATCCAGCACTGGGCTGACCCCCCCCGCTCCCTGGCCGAGGGACTGTCCCCCATATCCATCGGGTCTACCCCATTGCCGGGGAGCAGCCTGGGCCATGATTGGGGTGTTACGGGTGGACAATGGCTCCAGTTCTGGCGGCGGGGATGGGACTTGGCCGCCCAGGAGGTTACGCAGTATGCCCCCGCGATCGCGGCCTTCTCCCTCGCCAGTTTTTCAGGCGGCTATTGGTTGCAAGCACCCCTCAGCGTCACCTTTGATCTGCGATCACCCAGCTTTACCCCTGTGGCCGATCAGGCCGTGTCTAACCGCTTTACGATCCCGTCCGTGCCGATCGTCCTACGGTCCTCCCAGCGTTTGGCGGCGATGGCGACTGGGGTGGCACCGGAGGTCATGCCGCCCGAAGCCAGTGGGCGGTGGTAGGGTCAGTTATTCCTAAAACTGAACTTGAGCCAGGTGGATGGACAAGCCAGAGGCCCATTCCAGTTTTTGCCCCTCCGCGCTTCTCGCTGCTTATCCCCCGGCGGTTTCTTCCGGTTCAATCAAAAACTTCGGTCGCCAGCCGGGTTTGACCACTTGGTGGGCGCGGGCAACCACGAGACAGTCATCGGGGACATTCTGGGTGATCACTGACCCTGCCGCAACGGTTACGTCATTCCCCAGGATTAGGGGGGCAACCAGGACGCTGTTGGAACCCGTTTTACTGCGATCGCCGATCTGGGTCTGGTGTTTTTTCACGCCATCGTAGTTGGCCGTAATCGTCCCCGCACCGATATTGACCTGGGAACCCACCACCGCATCCCCCAGGTAGGACAGATGGGAAACATTGGTGCGATCGCCTAAACGGGCCTGCTTCAGTTCCACAAAATTGCCAATCCGGCACTGGCTCCCCACTTGGGCATGACCGCGTAAATGGGCATAGGGACCCACCCGCGTTCCGGCTTGGACCTGGCTGTCGGTGATGACCGAATAGAGCACCGTAACATTTTCGCCAATGTCGCTGTTTTCAATCAGGCTACCGGGGCCAATTCGTGCCCCCCGACCAATCCGGGTTTGGCCGCGCAGGTGGGTTTGTGGCTCGATGATCACATCCGGTTCTAGCTCAACGGTTTCATCGATGGTGATGCTATCCGGATCAATTAATGTAACCCCGGCTGCCATCCAATCGGTTTTAAGCCGATCCTGAAGAATACTGTAGGCAACGGCCAGTTGTTTGCGGTCATTAATCCCCAGTATTTCCTGGTAGTCTTCCACATCGATCGCCATCACGGGGGATTGCTCGGCCCCGGCGGCGACTAATTCGTTCACCGCATCGGTGAGGTAGTACTCCTGCTGATCGTTATTACTTTGCAGATGGGGCAATACCCTGGCTAAATCAGCCCAGCGGAAGCAGTAGACCCCGGCATTGATGCGATGATTTTGCCGTTGCGCTGGGGTGCAATCCCGATCCTCCACGATCTCCTTTACTAAATTCTGACCATCGCAAAATACCCGACCGTAGCCCTTGGGATGGGGCAGTTGGGCGGTCAGCAGGGTTGCGGCATTCTGGTGGTGCTGATGGGTGCTAAGGAGTTGGGCGATCGTTTGGGGCCGGAGTAGGGGCACATCGCCATTAAGGACAATCAGATCGCCCGTAAACCCCTGCAAGTGGGGCATGAGTTGCTGGACTGCATGGCCTGTCCCCAGTTGTTCCGTTTGCCTCACCCATTGCAGATTGGGGCAGGTCTCTAGGGATGCCTGAACCAAATCCCCCCGGTAGCCCACAATGACGTAACACTGGGTCGGCGCGATCGCGGCCAAGCTGTCGATCACCCGCTCGACTAATGACTTGCCTGCGAGTTGGTGCAACACCTTGGGCAAGTTGGACTTCATGCGTGTGCCCCGCCCTGCGGCCAAAATTGCAACTGCTACCATGTCAACCCTTAGCGTCTGACCTGCGCCTGTGCCATAAATCGTGAAAAGTATATCACCCAGGGGTTACGCACTGACCGATGGGAACGCGCCCCACCAATTCCCCTGGCCCCACTCCCACCGGTTCTAGCGAGAATGCTTTACAATGGGAATGCTGAATTTTTAACGGGATGTAGCGCAGCTTGGTAGCGCGCCTGCTTTGGGAGCAGGATGTCGCAGGTTCAAATCCTGTCATCCCGATCAACCCTGTGCTCAACCTGCTTGCTGCATCATGCCTTCAGTGCGATCGCTGCTCTGGGTTGTCTTCGGCACGACAATAGCCTCCCGGTCAGTCAGTCCATGCGGGTCCGTTTCAGAGGGGAAGATGCGGCACCGATCGCAAGCCCTCATTTTAAGCTGGACGCTGGGTTAGGGCGAATGGGATGGCCTTGGCGTAGAGCCGCGATCGTCGCCAGGGTATGGGCAGCAACGCGATCGATTTCCGCCTCGGTATTAAAGCGCCCAATGCCAAACCGGAGGGAAGCGGCGATTAAGTCGGGCGATCGTCCTAAGGCTTGGAGAACGTGGGAGAGGCTAGCCTTGGCTGTGGCGCAGGCGGACCCGGTTGACAGGGCCACGACTGGTTGCAGTCCTAGCAAGAGGGCGGTGGCCTCGACCCCCTCAATGCTGATATTTAAATTGCCCGCTAGCCGCTGCCGGGGATGGCCATTGAGCCAGATACCGGGTTGGGGCGTATCGGTATAGCCGGGGACGCCTAATTGCTGGGCGAGGCGATCGCGCAGTGCGCTGATGCGGCGGGACTCTGCCGTTAAGTCCGCTAGGGCCAATTCTACCGCTTTGGCAAAGCCGACAATCTGGGGCGGGGCGAGGGTGCCCGATCGCAGTCCCCGCTCTTGGCCGCCGCCGTGTAGTTGGGGAGCCAGTTGGACCCTGGGTTGCCGCCGTCGCACGTAGAGGGCACCCACCCCCTTGGGGCCGTAAACCTTGTGGGCGGTGAGGGACATCAGGTCAATGTGCATTGCCTCAACATCCAGGGGAATCTTGCCGATCGCCTGGGCTGCATCCGTGTGGAATAGCACCTGATGGTGGCGGCACAGGGCACCGATTTCCGCGAGGGGCTGCAAGACGCCGATTTCATTGTTGGCGGCCATGACAGATACCAGGATGGTATCGGGGCGAATCGCCTGGGCTAGGTCAGCCAAATCCAGTCGTCCGTCTGTCGAGACGGGCAATTCCGTGAGGTCAAAACCCAAATTGGCGAGGTAGCGTAGGGGTTCTAGGACCGCCGGGTGCTCCGTTTGGACCGTAATCAGGTGGCGACCCTGGTGGCAATAGGCTTCGGCAACGCCCTTAAGCGCCAGGTTATTGGCCTCGGTGGCCCCACTGGTGAAGCAAATTTCGTCGGGACTGGCCCCGATCGCCCTGGCGAGGGTGGTACGGGCCTGTTTGACGGCAGCTTCTGCTGCCCAGCCATAGAGATGGCCCGCACTGGCCGGGTTACCAAATTGCTCTCGGAAGTAAGGTAACATGGCCGCCAGGACGCGATCGTCCACGGGGGTAGTGGCATGGGCATCTAGGTAAATGGGGCGGGATACGGGTTCCATAACGGCGCCATCTTACAACAGACACAACTTTGAGCCTTCCTCGGTTTTCTGTACCTCAATCCGGGATTGAAACGCCTCCTTAAAGCGGGGCATGTGGGTGATGGTGAGGATACAGGCGAAATCTGCGGCGATCGCATTAATCGCTGCAATCAAGCGATCGCAGCCCTCGTCATCCTGGGTGCCAAAGCCCTCGTCCACAATTAACATTTGCAAATTCATCCCCGATCGCTGGGCCAACAAGCGAGCCAGGGCTAACCGAATTGCAAAATTAATCCGGAACGCCTCACCCCCGGAATAGGTTTCATAGGGGCGAGTGCCCTTGGTATCAGCGATTAAGATATCCAGCGTATCAATTAACTTGGCTACTGAATTGGCACTCCCGTTACGTTTTTTGGCCCGTTGGGTAATAAACTGAACGTGCAACTGATTGGCACTTAAACGGCCCAGGATGTGATTGGCTTCCGCCTCTAATTGGGGTAGAATATTTTCAATCATCAACGCTTGGATGCCATTTTTGCCGAAGGCTTGGGCCAGCTCTTCATAAATGCGTTGTTGTCGCCGTGCTGTTTGGATTTGTTCCTCTAAGGTTACCTGCTGTTCCTGAAGGACTGCTAATTGTTGGTGCTGTTGTTGTAAGCGCCCCAATTGCACAATGCAGTGATCTAATTGGCCACGTCGTCGTTGACTTTGGTGCTCCAATGTCTGAATTTGAGCCGTCGGATCGGGTGTTTGCGCCAGGTATGCCGTCAGTTCAGTTAGATGTTGATGACACTCAGCCGCCGCCAGGGTCTTACGGGCCAATTGTTCAGCCAATTCTGCCAGTCGCTGTTGCTGCTGGGGATATTGCTGCTTGGCCTGTTGTAGTTCCCGATAGTGGAGTTGCCAAGCTTGAGCCTGCCGCAATTGGGCACGGATTTGGTTATGTTCGGTGCGATCGTACTGAAGTTCCAAAATCTGGCGATCGATCTCCAAAATACTGGCTTGCAACGACGAGGCATACAGATCTTGAATCTGGCGATTGAGGTTGGCAATCTGGGCCTCGATAATGGGCTTGCGGGCCGCGATTTGGCTGTGCCGTCGTTGGGCCTGTTGTAACTCTGCTTGTTTAATGTCTGCCCAACGCCACCGTTCGACTTCGCCGCGTGCGAGGGCATGGTTGCGATCGTCATAATTCATTGTCGCCAACGTTTGTTCCAAGGCAGCTAACTCTGCCTGAAGATCAAGCGCATAGTGGCGTTGCTCCAGGGTTTGGGTAAGTTGGGTAATTTCGGCTTCTAATTGCTGTAATTGCGTTTGTAAATCCGTCGTCGCGGCTAATTGTTCACTCAATTGCCCCTTCCGTTCGAGGGTGTTGCCATACTGGCTTAATTCGCGATCGACCTCCCGGTATTCCTGCCGCAACACCTGAATCTCGCGCTCTGAAACCGCTAATTGTTCCCGAATCACCCAGATTTGTTCCTGGAGTGCCTGTTGTTCTTGCCGATAGGTGGTCATCACCTGCTGCCAGTGGGGTTCATCCAGCGGTTGGTGACAAAGAGGACAAGGCGGATAAGCATTCGTAGGGGCGGGTTGCGCGAATAGGTGATGGTGCCCACCTTCAACCTCGGTAAACCCGCCCATTCCAGCGCCAGGATCGACATCTGCATCCGCATCAGGGGTTATAATCCCCTGACTGAGAAGGTGAAGTTTCTGTTCAATTTCGGCCAGTTGGCGTTCGTAGTCGCGTTGGTGGGCCTGGAGGCGATCGACAAAACTGCGGCGTTCTAAGCCCTTTTCCCGCACCCGTTGCCGGTAAATTTGGCGGCGTTCTAAATACTCAATGTGATCGCTAACTTCCAAAAGGGCTTGCTGAAGTTGGGGTTCCTGCTGCTGTTGGGTTTGGAGGGCTTGCTGCGATCGTTGGAGTGCTTCTAAACGGGCCACCAGGCGAGCACGCTGCTGTTCAATTTGGCTCTGGAGCGCTTGTTGTCGTTGGACGAGGGGTGCAACTTGGAGTTGCAATTGATCCAACTCGCGCAGTCGGGTACGGGCTTGATTGAGTTGATTCAGGCCCGCTTCAATATCCGCCGATTTGTTGAGAACCTGTTGAAGTTCCTGTTCCTGTTGCCCTAAACCTTGTTGTTGTGCATCTGCCTGTTGCAGTTGTAATTTTAGAGCATGAATTTGCTGATCCAGTTGTTGTTGCAGGTGTTGACGTTTTTCCTGAAGGATCTGTTGGGTTTGCAGTTTGCCTGATTGCATTTCCTCCTGTTGTTGCAGCGATCGCCAGTGTTCATAACCTGCCTGGATTTCGGCTTCCCGATGGAGCAAGCTTTCCAGGTTAGCGAGTTCCTGGGAAAGGGCTGCATGTTCCTGGCGGAGGCGTTGGCAATCCTGCTGGAAAATGCGCTGTTGTTGTTGCTGCCACGATCGCTGTTGTTGCCAGGTTTGGCGCTGATGTTGTTCAGCCTGGAGTTTTTGTAAATTGGCCCGATCGCGTTCTTGGGCCTTTTGCAGATGGGCGATCTGTTCCTCTAAGTCGGCCTGTTCCGCCGCGATCGTAGTCAGGGATTCTAGCTGGGTCGTGGTGCGGGTCAAGGTTTGACTCAGAACTTCAAGCTCAGCCTTAAATTGACGCGCCTTGTCCTTGGCTTGGTCCGCGAGGACATCGTATTGATCGAGTTTGAGTAAATCGGCCAAAATTTGCTTGCGTTCGTTCGGACGCTTAAGCATGAACTCATCTGCCCGTCCCTGGCGCAGATAGGCAGAATTGATAAAGGTTTCGTAATCCAGTTTTAAATGCTGCAAAATTGCCTGTTGGGTAGCCCGCACCGATTTCTCGGTCAGGGGCCGAAAGCATAAGGTTGGCAAAAAATCGGGTTGAGCACGATCGTGTAAACAGTCTCGCAATTCCTCTGGGTCTGTCGCAGTTGCAACTTGAAATTCCAATAGGGTCCCGTGCCGACGGCGACGACTGCGAATCACTCGATACACCTGCTGCTGACACTGGAAGATAAAATCTACCTGGGCTTCATCAGTTCCCAAGTGAATCACATCCTCCTCCGACGCCGCCCGACTATTTCCCCACAAACACCAGCCGATGGCTTCTAACAAAGACGATTTGCCCGCCCCATTGGGGCCGCAAATACACGCTGTTTGTAATCCCCGAAAGTCTAGGGTTGCCTCACGATAACTGAGGAAATTGTGCAGCGTCAGTTGCAATGGAATCATGACCAGCGATCGCTCCTTTGGCCCACCCATGCCTGATTGAGGCTGGGATTAAAATTGAGCCTGCTGCATAGATACTCGATCAGACCCGCTTCAGTCAAGTACACCTGAACTCTTAGCAGCTTGGGCCTCCGCAACGGTAGACGCTATTGATAAATGTAAAGTTATGTATCTGTTTTCGGTGTCGCTGGCTAGGCAGGTTGATGATCCTTGGCTAGAGACCTAAGAAATTTATCGCTGTAGGGCATCTCGGAAAATACAAATTTTGCGCTTGCAGGCAAGGTAATCTCGTCGATTAGGGCAGTTTAACTACCCCGATCCCAAATTAATCGTAGTGTCCTATAGCGTATCGTAAAAAACATTCACCAGAAGCCATTTACCGAAAAAGATGCACCAGAAAATATTAATGGCAGGTTAAGTGCCCAAACTGGGCTGTCATAATTGTGCAATGGGAGCAGCTAGGGTAGCATGGACAGGGATGTTACGGAGTTTAGTGGTATGAAGGTGGCTGTTTTTAGTGTAAAGTCTTACGATCGTCAATTTTTTGAACTGATCAATGCCAACTATGGGCATGATTTAACCTTCTTTGAACCTCGCTTAACTCCGGAAACGGCAGTGTTAGCTGAGGGATTTCCCTGTGTTTGTGTGTTTATTAACGATCGCTTGAACGAGGAAACCCTACGCACGATCGCTCGCCAGGGAACAAAGTACATTGCCCTACGCTGTGCTGGGTTTAATAATGTTGATCTCAAGGTGGCGGCTGAGTTGGGGATGCAGGTCGTGCGCGTGCCGGCCTATTCCCCCTATGCGGTGGCTGAACATGCGGTTGGGTTAGTTTTGATGTTAAACCGCAAGCTCTATCGTGCCTATAATCGGGTTCGAGATGATGACTTTTCCCTGGATGGGTTGCTGGGATTTGATCTACATGGCTGTACGGTAGGCGTTGTCGGGACTGGCAAAATTGGCCAATGTTTTGCACAAATTATGAAGGGATTTGGTTGCCATTTGCTGGCCTATGATATTCATCAAAATCCTACCTGTTTGGATTTAGGGGTAAAGTATGTTGAGTTATCGGAACTCCTGGCTAATTCTGATGTGGTTTCGCTCCATTGTCCGCTTTTCCCGGAAACCCACTACATGATCAATGAACAGACCCTCAAACTTTTTAAGCGGGGGGCAATGCTGATCAACACCAGTCGGGGGGCGCTGATTAATACCAATGCCGTGATTGCGGCGATTAAGTCGGGTCAAATTGGCTATCTGGGGATTGATGTTTATGAAGAAGAGGAAGAATTATTCTTTGAAGATCTCTCGGATACGGTGATCCAGGACGATACCTTCCAACTGCTCCAGTCCTATCCCAACGTGGTGATTACTGCCCACCAAGCATTTTTCACCCGTGAGGCTCTGACCAATATTGCCGAAACCACCCTGGCTAATATTCGCGATCTCGCCACGGGCGCTTCTTGCCCCAATGTGGTTAAGGCTCCGGCTTAAGCTGAGACCCATCGGCATTGGTCCGGTACACCCACGATCGCGTCCCATCGGTCACCGTTACTCGCCAGCCGGGGACAAGGGCCTGGGTACAAAACTGATCTGGGGCTGCCAGTCCTAAACAGCCATCTGGCCAAGTGTGGGGTTCTGCCTGCTGAAGCTGAAGGCGATCTACGGGTTGACCGGTGATTTGGCTGATGTCCGCCAGGATAGCGGCTTTAACGGGAGCCGGGGCTTCACCTGTTTTCGGTGGGGTGGGCGTCACGGTTTCAATC
>NZ_JBRCAD010000067.1:0-25583 GCF_053493415.1 Trichothermofontia sp.
CCCCTAGGATGACCCTCACCCCAACCCCTCTCCCTCAGGGAGAGGGGCTTACAACCTTGATTTTCTATGGCTCCCCCTCGCCCAGATTGGGAGAGGGGGCCGGGGGGAGAGGGCATTCGGGAATACTGCATACACCTAAACCGCTAACAAATTCCGTCGCCGCAACAAATCCACCACCACCGGATGCACGTCATACCACAAATCATCATTGCGATACTCCAGCACATACAACCCATGCAGCAAAATCAAAAACTCCGGATCGGTAATTTCAACGGGTTCCGCCCGCTCATAGGTCGTCACCAAAATCCGATAGCGACTTTCCCCCAACGAGGCCGCAAAATCATTACGAATATCCCGCAACGCCAACGCCAAAATCTCATCGCTAATTTTAATTTCCGTCAAGTCCGGATCACTGCGCAACTTCAACAAACACTGGGAACAACAAGCCCGCGCAATCCGTACCAACTCCCGCACCACCCCGCCGCTGCTTAACACGATCTTCTGCGCCGTTTCCGGTTCCAGCAAATTTTCCGGCAACCGTCTTTTCAACACTTCCAAAAACACATTCACCTTCTTCTCTAAGGGCACCGCCGCCGGATCATGACGGTTTGCCTTCGTGAAAAACTTCGCCACCTCCATCTGCTGAATCGGACTGCCCGCCGCCGTCTGCAAAATCGTGCGTAATTCAATATCCCGAATCACTGAAATTGGAATCGTAAACACAATCCGGATATGGGGTTGAAACAGGGCATTGATATTATTCTTATAAATATCCTCAACCAATCGCCAATCCAACTTATCCAGATCATCAATAATCACCAACACTTCTCGCTGGGTCGCCTTCTGAATCCAGCGGGCAATTTCATCAATCTTTTGCACCAACTCACTGATCCGCCGTTCATAGGTGCGCTTAATCTCCTCCCGAAACGTTGATTCCGACTGCAACTTTGCCGTAATCAACTTGAGAATATCGCCCCCCACCCCCAACTGGGACTTTAGATCTTGAGTCGCCACCGTCGATTGGGTCGTAATCAACCAATTGAGGATCGCATCCTTCGTTTTCTCTGGAATCTCAACCCTTTGCTTCGTCGCCGCACTCAGTAACCGCACCGAGATCGCATACAAAATATTGACATGATCCACCGCCGACATCTCAATCATGTCCGCGATCGAGAAAAACACAACAAAATGATGATTCTCCCGCATCTTATGGGCTAACCGCGCCAACAGCGTCGATTTGCCACAGCCCCGATGGCCCGCAAACACCACCTTCCCATCTACTGGCGCATCTTCCAACACCTGCTCCAACCGCGCCAACGTATCGCCGCCATACTCCACCCGAAACTTCTCGATTTCCTCCTTCGTAAATAACGGAAACAAATCTAAATTTCGATAGGCTTCGCGATAGATTTCTAACAGGGGCCGGTTCATAACTACCCGCGATCGTTGATTCACCCCCATCATACTACCGCCAGCCCGTGGGCGATCGCGGCCCCAGCCAGCCTCGCCCCCAGCCGCTCACGCCTCACGCTTCCCCTCACGCTTCCTTGGAACCCCCCGACAATGGATTATTGCGGGCCTGCCATGCCAACTCCAGAATCCGATACCAGCGTTTTTGGGCCTGCTTGGGCGTGCATTTAACCGCCTTCGCGATCGCCTCATCGGTAGCGTGCTGTTGCTTCATCTCCAACAAGGTGCGTTGTTCCGGCGTTAACTGGTCCAAAAAAGCTTGCCATTGGGCCGGAGCCATACCTAAATTCTGATCTAAATCGGCACCCAACCATTGATGCACCAACTGCCATTGATGGGAACGGGCAAATTTTTCCACATGGTACTTAAACCGCTGTTGCAAATAATCCCGTTGCCGCGCTGTGAGGCCCAAAATGCTGTCAATTTCCGGGGCTGATAGATCTTGCAACTTCAACACCAAATAATCAACACAATCAGATTGACCTTGGGATTGCAGGTATTGGATTAACTCGGTCACAACGCGATCGCGCAGCACCCCCTCGGCCAAATCCACCGCATCCGCCACCATCTGTTCCCGCACCTGATGCACCACCGCCGAACGGCTATGACCTTCACTTTCCTCCCGCTTCGGTGACTTCATCGCTAATTCAAAATCGAGCGTCGCTTCCAGGGGTTGGCGACGGGCGAACCCCTGGGCACGAAGGACAATCAACTGCTGGCTATTGCGACCGGGGAGGGCAATGCGCCGCTTCGCATAATGTTCCGTAAACGCCATGTATTCCGCCAGTTCCAACTGGGTGCGGGGGCTGTAGTCCACCGCCAGTTCATTCTCCCGCCGGAAAACCTTCAGGGCCTCCATATAGAACCCTTGTAGGAAATCCTCAATCAGCGCATGGCGGGCCTGGAACCCCAATTTGAGATGCATGGGGGCAATATGACGATAGACGATCGTACTCAACGTACTGTGCAATTCCACCCGCCCCTGCTGCGAACCGAGGCGATAGTAGCTGAGGCACTTGTGGAGACGGTGCCGTGCCAAAGTTAACTGCCAGGTTTGCACTTCGCCAGAGGTTTGAATGCGATCGCTTTTCTGACAGATGCGATCGACTTCCTTGGCAATGCGGGTGACCACGGCTTGGCCCGTGCGCGATCGCACTTCGGCCTGCAATTCCTGGAGCAATAGATCGCCAAGTTCCTGCAAATTCAGACCAGAAACGGGTTCTGGTGGGGGGGCGGCGGCTGTGGCCCCTGGGGTGGCGGGATCATTCGGGTAGAGGACCCTAACTTCACTGGAACCTTGGCCTTGGGAGCCAGGGGAATTGGCTGATTTAGTATTCATCGTATCGCCTGTGGTAGATCTGCACCTTGTTTGAAGGCAACCTAGCTAGCGGACCCTGTCGTTAGGATCGGCGGGTTAGCGGGTGCCCCATTCACCTGTTGTCTCCTACGTTAAAGCTTGCGGCATCACCCCTAAGCGCCCAGTGTGTCACTCTTTAAATTAACCTCGATCGCGGGTCGATGACGGGCATTCTTTGTCCGATCAGCCCCCACCCCACCCCGTCCTCGCCAAACCCAGGCGGGCTGGGCGTTGAGCATCCATACTGTAGGGGAGCGACTTCCCCCTGACAACAGGCCCATACCCATCAGGGATGGACACTCTGCTAACTGACTCACCCCAGGTGGGTTACCCCATGTATGGAGCGTGTCGGCCCCGCAAGGGCAGAGTGCAGTACCTGAGTACAGCCAATCCGGTACCCCCCTGATCGCGATCGGCCCGATTGTCCTACCCACCCACCAAAGCACCTAACGCCAAGGGGTACACTAGGACCTGCGTACCGAATCGTCATTTGCCCCCATGCCTGATCCCATTCTGTATCAAGAAGACTATTACGTCGTGCTGGAGTCCGATCGTCCAGAGGAGTTTTTAACCGCAGCGGCCATGCTGGAAAAACTCAAAGCTGTCCTCGCGGCCAACCCAGACCATATTTCCCCTGATGTGCAACGCTTCCCGACGATCGCGGAACAGGCCCAGTATCTTTTCAATACTGCCTGTGAATTCGACCTAGGGCCAGGGAAATATTTGCAGTGGTACGCCGTGCGGCTGGAAAAATAGTTTTTAGCGATCGTGGCAGGTGTGGTTAGCGATCGTGGCAGGCGGGACGCCTACCCCACAAGTCAGGCATCTTCCAAGGTTTCAATCAGTAAATCGACTTCCTGCTGCTTTTGCTCAAGAAACGTTTGGCAGCGTTGTAACTGCTTCACCGCCGTCGCAAATTCCGTAAACACATCCGCTAGCTCCAACTGACCCGACTCAATGCGGGCCACGATCGCTTCCACTTCGGTCACCGCCTCTTCATATACCCAGTCGCCCTGGCCATCTACCAGGAGATCACCCTGGATCAAATCGGTCGCTGCCGGAGATTTTGCGGGTTTCTTCGCCATAATTGCTACGGGGTCGATCGCCCTGCTTCGGATGACAAGGCTGCTTACCACATCATCAATTATACGGGAGGGATATCCCCCACCAGTGGTACCTTAAGGATGCACTCAGGATGCACAGCGGCACTGTTGCCGGTGGTTGAACGCCCTGAAAAGGCCCTGAAAAGGCCCTGAAAACATCTAGCAAGCGACACCGCAAGCGGCAAACGTATGGCAGATTCGCAAAAGCCCGATTCACAGAACCTCGAACAACCCCTCGACTACGAAGCCGCCTGGGATCAGTATGGGCGGCAGTGGCGGCAATGGCACCCGAACCAAGCCCATGCGGGGGATGAGTGGACCGGGGAGGGCGCGGGGGCGGCCAAATCGCTGGCGGAATACGAGAGCCTGATCGAGCGGGAATTTATTGCCCCCTATATTGCGCCCACCGATACGGTGTTGGAAATTGGTGTGGGTGGGGGCCGGACGGCCCGTATCCTGCGGCAATACTGTCAACAGTTGGTGTGTGCTGATATTTCCAGCCAAATGTTGCAGGCTACCCGCGATCGCGTGGGCGAGGATGGCGTTACCTACGTCAAGCTGGATGGTAAAACCCTGGCGGGTATTGCACCGGGCACGATCGATGTTTGTTTCTGTTACGACACGATGGTGCATCTTGAACCCCGCGATATTTTTAATTACCTGACCCAGATTCCGGCGTTGATGCGAGGCAAACGCCTGTGCCTGTTCCACCATGCCAATACCCTGAGTGAATTAGGCTGGCAAAAATTTCTGAGCGAATGGCAATACAACCTCATGGGTCGGCACCAGGGGACGGCTTTCTCGGTGATGACCCCAGCGCTTATGGAGCGCTTCCTGTCCCACCTGGGTTATACCGTCCAACATCAAGAACTGACCCTCGTGCCACGGGATTGCGTGTGGATTTGCCAAGCACCTGTCCCCCCCGGCGAATGAAGGCAAATGAAAGGGACACTGGCGCGTACAATGTGATGCGTACCGGTGACGTGTACAGGATGCGTACCCGTGCTGCGTACAATTGGGGATGGCTAAGGTGAGTTGGCCCCGATGCTTGAAGATGAGTTGGTAGGAACGGGATGGTAGCAGCAAATAACCCACATATCCAGACAGAGACTGCCGATCAGGCCCTAACCCTAGAGGCTTTTGATCTCAAAACCTACTTGGCCGATCGCAAGCGTCAGGTGGAAGCGGCTTTAGAGCTGGCCGTTCCCCTCACCTACCCAGAAACCATCCACGAAGCAATTCGGTACTCGCTTCTGGCCGGGGGCAAACGCCTGCGCCCCATCCTGTGTTTGGCCAGTTGTGAACTGGTGGGCGGCACGATCGCCCAGGCTATGCCCACCGCCTGCGCCCTGGAAATGATTCACACCATGTCGTTGATCCACGATGACCTGCCCGCGATGGACAATGACGACTACCGGCGGGGGCGGCTGACCAACCATAAAGTCTATGGGGAAGCGATGGCAATTCTAGCCGGGGATGGCCTGCTAGCCCATGCCTTTGCCTGGGTGGCCCAACAGACCCAAAATGTGCCTGCCGATCGCGTGGTCGAAGTCCTGGGCCGATTGGGCCAAGCCGCCGGGATCGGGGGGTTGGTCAGTGGTCAGGTGGTGGATCTGGAGTCGGAGGGTCGCCCGGATGTCACCCTGGAAACCCTGCACTATATCCACACCCACAAAACCGCTGCCTTGCTGGAAATCTCGGTGGTGTCCGGGGCGATTCTGGGCGGGGCCGATCGCGACACGGTGCAGCGCCTCTCCCGCTATGCCCAAAACATTGGACTGGCCTTCCAAATTATTGACGACATCCTCGACATCACCTCCACCCAAGAGGCGCTAGGAAAATCGATCGGTAAAGATGTCCAAGCCCAAAAGGTCACCTATCCCAGTCTGCTAGGTATAGAGGAATCCCAACGTCAGGCGCAACAACTGATTGACGAAGCTAACGCCCAACTGGCTGACTTTGGCCCAGCGGCCCAACCGCTCCTGGCCCTGGCCGAGTTTATTACGGCTCGTAAACATTAATCCTGTACGCTGGAAGTGAGGGCTGGGGGCGACTTCGCCTGTGGCCCTGGCTGGACCGCTGAACACAGTGTGGTGAATCACTTGATGGGGAGACTGCTCGAACTCAATACGCTGTTTGATAACCGGGTCTTGCTGGTATCATTGGCGGCCTGCTTCCTGGCCCAGGGCATTAAGTTCTTTGTCGATGTGGTCCAACAGCGCAAGGTCAATTTTCGTGTGCTGTTTGGCAGTGGTGGAATGCCCAGTTCCCATTCAGCCTTAGTGACCGCGTTAGCGGTTGGGGTCGGCCAAACCTTGGGGTGGGACAGTCCTGAATTCGCGATCGCCCTCATCTTTGCTATTATTGTCATGTACGATGCGGCAGGCGTCCGGCAGGCAGCGGGCAAGCAGGCCCGTATCCTCAATCAAATGATGGACGAGTTTTTCCAAACCCACGGGTTTAGCGAGGAGCGCCTGATCGAGTTATTGGGGCATACGCCGTTTCAGGTTATTGTCGGCGCTCTCCTGGGGGCAGTGATTTCCTGGTTTGCGGTCCCGGTTTGACCCAAGCTGAAGTTAGACAAAAAGGTGTCCCGCCATCCTACGCATCGTCCGTGGCCGGATAGCCGTCGCTAGCCTCCCATTTCAAGGTATGACTGAATTCAGATCGGCTTCTCTGTGGGCAGCCTCAGGCACTATCCTGCTGGTATTGAGCCGCCTTGGCATAATCCCCGATCGCGTGGCAATTGACCTGGAGACTCCCCAATGCCTGCTTCTCCACCCGCCGATCCTTCAACTCCCGCGCCAACAGAAGTCGCTGTTCATAGCAGGTAATCGCCTCGGCATATTGACCCATTGCATCGTAGGCCACCCCCATACTGCCCCAGGCTTGCTCTTCCATGCGGCGATCGCCTAGTTTCTGGGCAATCTCCTGACGCCGTTTTGCATAGGCAATCACCTGGGGATAATCATTCACCGAATAGCAAGCATTTTCTAGATTGCGAAGGATTTGCGCCTCCGTCCGCTCATCGCCACTGCTTTGGGCAATCTTCAGCCGCTCGGCATTGTAGGTGATTGTGCGATCGTAATCCCCCAGAGCATGATAGGTATTCCCCAAATTGCGGAGGACCTGCTTGGCTACCTGATGATCCTTGGATTCCTGGGCGATCTCTAAACTTTGCTGCTGATACAGCGTCGCCTTCTCCAGATCCCCCTGGACCTTATAGACGAGGCCCAGGTTATTCAGCGCGGCAGCCTCAGCCCGCTTGTCCTGAAGCTTGCGAGCGAGCATCAATGCCTTTTCCTGATAGGCGATCGCCTGATCCATCTGACCGAGGTGCCGAAACGCATTGCCCAATAATCCTAGTGCCTGACTCTCACTCCGAAAATCCTGAATATGGCCTGCTAACTCCAGTCGTTGCTGGGCATACTGCACCGCCTGTTCATAGTGCTTTAAGCCATAGCTGGCATTGCTCATCCCCCCTAGGGCCTTGAGCACTCCCCCAATGTCTTCCAGACTTTGGTATAGGGAAAGGGCCTGTTTAAACTGGCCTAAGGCTTCGGTAAACTGGCGGGTCTGTTGATAGTCCATCCCCTGCCGGAGGGATCGCTCTGCCTCATCACGCCGATGTCCTGCTTCAATATGGGCGATCGATTCCGTCCCCTGCAACTGGTGTAGCAAACGCAAGGCCGAGCGTCGCTCCCCGCCAGAGAAGTTGATCGTATTGCCTTCATATTGGTAATGAGCCGGGAAATTCATACTGACCCTCTTTGCCTCCCAAGGCTCTTGGCATCATTCCGACGGTAGAGACTTCCCCCAGGTAGAATAACAGATGTCACCCTAAGATTGTTCCTGTCGCAGCACGCTGGTGCGCAGAGCTTGCTAGGCGCAAAGCTTGGTATCCTGCTAGCCACTAGTGCCGTCAGAGTACCCTGAAGCTACTGCCATGATCATGAGGTCGCGATGGGGCTGTACATCGGATACGGGATTCTACTGAATAGGCTGTTGCTAATCGGGGAAAAAGCGCCTTGACGCACTTTTGATGCGCCCCAGCCTTGATCCCTGCTTTGGCTAGTATCAGCCATATCCTTGCCCCGCACCCAGCAGATGCTGATAACTGGCTTCTCTATTTTAAGGTTACCCCGCTTAAGGAGTGATTACGTCCGTAGATCTCGCAAAGATTCCCCTAAATATTAAGATATCTTAAAATATTCGCCCAACGCTCCCGTGATTTCACCTCCCTTTACGGCTGAACGCCTGCTCTTTACGCCCGCTAGTCCCGATCGTGATGCCTTGCCGATCGTCTTTGCCTTCCCGAACACCTACAGTGTGGGTATTACCAGTTTGGGGTATCAGGGGGTGTGGGCGATGCTGGCCCGTCGTCCCGATGTCCAGGTCAGTCGTCTATTTACGGATGCTGCTGAATCGCTGCCCCGTTCGCCCCGGTTGTTGGGCTTTTCCCTGTCCTGGGAGCTTGACTACGCCAATCTCCTGGATCTGTTAACCCAACTGGCGATTCCGTTACAGAGTTGCGATCGCACGGCTATCCATCCCCTGGTGTTTGGGGGCGGCCCTGTGTTAACGGCGAATCCGGAACCCTTTGCCGATTTCTTCGATGTGGTGTTACTGGGGGATGGGGAAGTGCTGATCCCGGCGCTGATTGATGCTTACCAGGCCGTGCGTGGGGAATCCCGCGCTCGTCAATTACACCACCTCGCCCAAGTGCCTGGTCTGTATGTGCCTAGTCTGTATGGTGTGACCTATGTCAGCCCCGACGGCCCGATCGCGCAAGTGACGCCGATCCATCCCGATATTCCAGCCCAAGTTGAAAAGCAAACCTATCGCGGCAATGCCCTCTTGGCTTCGACAGTTGTCACCCCCCTAGCTGCTTGGGAAAATATCTACATGGTCGAAGTGGTGCGCAGTTGCCCAGAAATGTGCCGCTTCTGTTTAGCCAGCTACCTGACGCTGCCGTTTCGGACCGCATCTGTGACCGAGAGTCTGATCCCGGCCATTGAACGGGGCCTACAAGTCACCGATCGCCTGGGCCTCCTAGGGGCTTCCGTTACCCAACATCCGGAATTTGATACGTTACTGGACTACCTCGATCGGCCTGAGTATGACCCGGTACGCCTCAGTCTGGCATCGGTACGCACCAATACGGTGACGGCGAAACTAGCCCGCACGCTGGTTAAACATGGGACCAAGTCAATTACGATCGCCGTCGAAAGTGGTTCAGCGCGGCTTCGCCAAATTGTCAACAAGAAACTCGACAATGATGAGATCATCGCGGCAGCGGTTCAAGCCCAAGCGGGTGGCCTCGGTGGCCTCAAGCTCTATGGCATGGTGGGTATTCCGGATGAAGAGATGGACGATCTCGAACAAACGGTGGCGATGATGCTCCGCTTAAAGCAAGCGGCACCCGGTCTACGCCTCACCCTTGGCTGTAGTACTTTTGTGCCGAAAGCCCATACGCCGTTCCAGTGGTGCGGGGTGAATCCCCAGGCGGAAAAGCGCCTAAAATTTCTGCAAAAACAACTACGTCCCCACGGTATTGATTTTCGCCCGGAAAGTTATAACTGGTCTGTGATTCAGGCGTTGATCGCTAGGGGCGATCGGCGTTTGGGCCGTTTGTTGGAACGGGTGCGCCACTATGGGGACAGTTTGGGTAGCTACCGCCGTGCTTTCAAGGCACTGCGGGGACAGATTCCCCCCCTGGAATGGTATGTGCATGAGCCGTGGTCTACGGCCCCGATTCTCCCCTGGAGCCATCTACAGGGACCACTGCCGATCGGAACTTTGGTGAAGCATTTGCAGGTATCGGGGGTGGCTTGATCACCGCAGCCCATGCGGGCACACGAACCATTGCGCAATCGGCCAACCTAACGAAACGTTAGGTTGGTAGTAACGATGTTCGTCGTTGCGGGTTAGAGCCAGTACTGCCAAGGTCGCCGGATCATGGCGCTGCACTAGCGTCGCCGTTCTTGCAGTTTGCGATAGACCGCCTTGAGATCCACCTGATGCTTGGCTAGGGCTACCAGCGTGTGGTAGAACAAATCCGCAACCTCCCCAGCAATCTGCTCCGGATCATCGTCTTTGCAGGCCATTACGACTTCCGCCGCTTCTTCGCCTACTTTTTTGAGGATCTTGTTATCGCCCCCGGCGAGGAGTTTGCTGGTATAGGAGTCGGGGTGAGGGTGGTCGCGGCGATCGCAGATGACCTGAAACACTTGTGATAAGGTGTCTGCTGGCGGTGGGGCCGTCGTGCCCTCGATTTGGTGGAAGCAGCTCCGCTGCCCCGTGTGGCAAGCAATATCACCAATCTGTTCGACCGTGACCAGGAGGGCGTCGCTATCACAGTCGTAGCGAATCGTTTTCACCTGTTGGATATGGCCGGAGGTCGCTCCTTTGGGCCACAGGGCCGATCGCGATCGACTCCAGAACCAGGTTTGTCCCGTTTCCAGGGTTTTTTGTAATGACGCCCGGTTCATCCAGGCCATCATCAGGACAGTGCCGTCGAGATAATCCTGCACGATCGCGGGGATAAGGCCCTGGTCGTTATAGCGAATTTGGTCGAGGGGAATGGCTGAGGCCAGGGAGACAGATGACATGGTTGCTGGGGATGATTCGCTGTATGGTGCGGCTAAGACGGTATCTTGGTGTTAAGGCAACCCCTACTTGCCCAGATCCCTTTCAGCCTAATTACCATGCTAAAACTTTACGGTGCGGTTCGCAGTCGTTCGGCCATTGTGCAGTGGTACCTAGAGGAATACCAGATTCCCTACGAACGGGTGATGCTGGATATGCAGACGGGGGAGCATCGCCAACCTGCCTATTTAGCCATTAACCCGATCGGGAAGGTGCCCGCGATCGAAGATGATGGGTTCATCCTCTGGGAGTCGGGCGCAATTCTGCTCTACCTAGCGGAAAAATATGGCCATCTCCCCACGACCTTACCGGAGCGGGCGATCGCGACCCAGTGGGTGCTCTATGCCAATGCGACCCTCGGACCCGCCCTGTTTATTGAGGCCAATCGGGAGCGGGAAATCCCCAAGCAGTTGCCGGCGCTCGATCGCATCCTGGCCCAGCAACCCTTCTTGTTGGGGGAGGCGTTTAGCGTGGTGGATGTGGCCGTTGGCTCCATGCTGATCTACGGTACCACCTTGCTGAAGTTGGACTTTAGTCCTTACCCCGCGATCGTTGAGTATGTGACCCGCCTAGCGGAACGGCAACAACGGGCACTGAACGGATAGGGCCGCGATCGCGCACATAGTAGGAGGCTGACGAGAGATGTTATTTATTACCAACCGGGTCTTTAACGAGGGACCCACCCCCCTCACCCAAAATGGCACGTTCCAAATCCCGCGATCGCTCACCTTTGCCCTGCAAAATAATCAAGCAGAACAGTCGGTTTATTTCTGTCAGCGACGACGCGAAAATGATTATCGGGAAATTGGCAATCGTGCCTTTTTTACCGCCATCAAGGAAAGCCCGGTGGAGCAGATTTTAATCTACATTCACGGTTTTTCCAACTTTCCAGAATCGGCAATTTTCCGGAAAACGGCTGAACTACAACGCTTGTTTAATCAAAAATCACCCAATGCCGTATTGGTGATCCCGATCATTTGGCCTTGTGGTAATAACGTAGGGCTGGTGCGGGATTATTTTGACGATCAGAAGTCAGCCGACGCCAGTGATATTGCCTTTATGCGCCTACTGGAAAAATTCCTGGAATGGCGACAGCAGAATAGTACCCTCCAAAACCCATGCCTGAAGTGGATCAATGTTCTCGCCCATTCAATGGGGAATCGGGTGTTGCGGGGTGCCCTCAGTCGGGCGGCAGGTTATTACCAAGTGGGGGGGATTCCCCAGATTTTTCGCAATGTGTTTATGGCAGCGGCAGATGTGATGAATGAGGCCCTCGAACCCGGTCAGGAAGGCCACCATATTCCAGATGCCGCCCGGAATGTGGTGGTTTACTATGCAGCCGATGATTTAGCCTTGCGGGCCAGTAAGGTGGCCAATGTGGGGAATATGATTGCCTCGCGCCGACTGGGGCATACGGGACCGGAACGAATGGCGGTGGTGCCCCGTAATGTCTATGCGATCGACTGCGATGACTTCAACAATCGCTACGATTCCCCAACGGGACATGGCTATTTTGGTGCGGACCCCAGCGGTGCCCCCGGTTTGTTATTCGATCACATGTGGGAGTGTATTCGCACTGGGCGGGTGCCCATGAATCCAGCCAATGCGCGGACCACGATCTTGAATAGTCGCTTCTGGCTCTAACCTGGGCAGGGTTGACTGGGTAAGCCTGGGGAAATCGGCGGCTCTGTCTCAACGCTGGGGTTTCCTGGCTGCCCCCTGCCCCTACCTATGCGCCCAGGGCGATCGCGTAAATAGCTGAAAGAAAAGTAAAAATTCTCCCATACCGTGCCAATTGTCTGGATAATCCTTCTATTAGCGCTATCCCAGTTTGGAATTCTGCCTGTTGAGCAATGGCTGTGCTGATCACCGCATGGCCTTGGTCCACTAACCCATCCAGCCTGCTGGCGGGCCAGTGTTCGTGTCCACCATCCTACCGCCAGCCCCTTGGCCAGTGATTGAGGGTGGGGTGAAGTGGCTACCTGTGATTGTGACCTGCCATTGCGTCTAAAAATTGCGTCGAAAAACGGACCCATTTATCCTGGAGACTCTGCATGAGCAAGTACGATTTCGTCATTGTTGGGGCAGGGGCCGCGGGTTGTGTGCTGGCAAACCGCCTGAGTGCAGACGAGAATGTCAAGGTCTTACTGCTGGAAGCGGGTCCCCGCGATCGGGATGCCAATATCCACAGCATGGATGGGTTTACAAAACTGTGGGGGTCCGATCTCGATTGGAAATTTATGACTACGGAGCAACCTGCCCTGGGCGATCGTCAAATTTTGATTAACCAAGGGCGGGTGCTTGGGGGCAGTTCCGCCATCAATGCCATGATGCACGTGCGGGGCAATCCGCGTAATTTTGACTATTGGAATTATCTGGGCAACGAAGGCTGGAGTTATGCCGATGTGTTGCCCTACTTCAAAAAAATTGAAGACTTTGAGGGCGGCGCGTCGGACTACCACGCCACGGGCGGACCCATGAGTGTGCGCTATTGCCCCGATCCCGACTGTCGATCGGAACCCTTTCAAGCGGCAGCGGTTGAAGTTGGCTTTGCGGGTCCTCACTGGGATTACAACGGTCCACAACAGGAGAATGGTGCCGGTTATCTGCAATTTAACATTACGCAAACTGGCCAGCGCCACAGCGCCGCCGATGCCTATTTGACGCCGATCCAATCGCGATCGAACCTGACCCTGATCACAGAGGCGATCGTCATCCAAATTGGGGTGAAAAATGGCAAAGCGACGCATGTGCAATACCAGCACAATGGCCAGTCCCACACTGCCGAAGTGAACCAAGAGATTATTCTCTGTGCGGGAGCTTTTGTCACCCCCAAGCTATTGCTTCTGTCCGGGATTGGGCCAGCAGAACTGCTGCGATCGCACAGCATTGATGTGGTGGTGGATCTCCCTGGGGTTGGCCAAAACCTACAAGATCACTTGCAACTGCCCGTGGTCTATCGATCGCAGGCCGACTTACCCAATCCAAAACTCCTGACGGGAAATGTGATTTTTGTGCGCACCCGTGATGGGATGAGTGCGGCCCCCACCGATCTGCAACTCAATTTCACCCCAGCGGCTCCGGGGCCTCTGCTGCCCGTTCTGCCCGACTTTGGGGGGCCGGTCTGCATTTTCCTGCCGATTTTGATTCAGCCCCAAAGTATTGGGTCCGTAAGCCTGCGATCGGCGATTCCCGATGATCCGCCTGTGATCAATCCCAACTATCTGCAATGTCAGACGGATGTAGACGTGTTCAAAAAAGCCTTGGAAATTATCCGCGCGATCGCCCATGCCCCCGCCTTCACGTCGGTCTATAGCGGTGAAATGGTGCCCGGTGACATGGACCTGGAAACCTACATCCGGGGGAATGTGTCTACCCTCTGGCATCCGGCGGGAACCTGTAAGATGGGACGAGATGCCCTCGCGGTGGTCGATCCCCAACTGCGGGTTTATGGGGTCGAAGGCCTGCGGGTTGGTGATGCCTCGGTGATGCCGGCAGTGACCAGTGGTAACACCCATGTGCCGGTGTTGATGATTGCGGAGAAATTAGCGGATCTCATCCGATCGGGTGATTAAGCTTTTCCGAAACTGTGCGATCGTGGCTTGATTTCTAGAATGGGTACTTTAACGTTGACAAGGAAGCTATGAAAAACGTTCCCGATACCGCTCTCGGTAAAATGTACCGCGAACACATCGAGTTAATCCTGAAAAAGGATATCGAGGGTTTGCTGGGTCAGTATGCTGAGGATGCAATTTTGATCAGCAGTTTTGAGAAGACGCCCAAGTATTTCCAGGGTCACGAAGAACTGAAAAAACACTTCGATGGCATTTTGGGAATCGAGGATTTGGAAACGGAAATTGCCTTTTGGGCTGAGACGGAAAATCCGACAACGCTGATGGTGACTGAGATTATTACCCTGACGGCGGGAGGTCAAAAGGCCAATATGCGATTTGCGGATAGCTGGGTGCTGGAGGATGGCAAGATCAAGATTCATTTTGCCGGGATGGTGCAGTATCCAGATGGTTCGTTGGCCTAGAGTTTGTCTGAGGTTCTTAGCTTCCTTGTGCCAATTCAGGAATGTGCTAGGAACCACTAAGGCACCAAGTACACTAAGGGCCACCAAGCGTTGACTTTTATAGTTTTCTTGGATCGCCAGTTGATTTGCTCCAAGTTGATTTATCCCAAGAGGAATTAGTCATGTCCGATCCCGTTTTGAATGCTGTCAACAACTTCTACATTGCCTACAACGAAAATAAGCTGGAATTGCTCGATGAGATTCTTGCACCGGATTATGCTGCCCATGTCAACACTGCCGAAATTAATGGAGCTGAGTCAGCTAAGGGTTTTATGGGCCATTTCCTGACCACCTTCCCCGATGCCCACTACAACGTCCATGATCTGATTCGCAGTGCCGACGGCGATAAGGTTGTCACCCGCTGGACCTGTACGGGCACCCATCAGGGAGCCTTTGCCGGTATTGAACCCACGGGAAAATCAGTCACGATGATTGGGATTACAATCTTCAAGATTGTCGATGGCAAAATTGCGGAACTTTGGGGCAATTGGGATGTCGCCGGACTCTTGGGCCAGTTGAAGGGTTAATGATCGGGCTAATTTGCTAACGCCAAATGGGCGGGACATCTCCGATCACGGTACCGTTTCCGCCCTAACTATACTCGCTCAACTTCTGCTGGCATCTCTTCAGGCATCTCATCTTTTTATAAAAATTATCAATCTTCTGGAATTGACACTGTTAGATTGAGCGTGAGGTCAGTGTGGCAACTCGCAATACACGTATCGGAGGCGTAAGGCGTGAGACTCCAGGGTAAAAAAATTGCCGTTTTGATTGAAAGTGATTTTTATGAACCAGAAATCTGGTACTACCAGCGGCGGTTTCCAGAGGAGGGGGCTGAAGTTCATTTCCTCTCGCGTCTTTGGGGCCAACCCAGTCTGACATTTAAGGGACACGAATTTTCGGCCCCGTTTGAGTGTCACGAGAGCTTTGAAGATATGGATGATGAGCAGTTGCGCAGTTATGCAGCCATCATTGTTCCAGGGGGCATGGTCTCCGATCGTCTGCGCTATAGCGAAGATGTCAATAAACTGCCTCCGGCTACCCAGTTTCTCCAACGTGCCTTTGCCGAACGGGGAATTCTCAAGGGTATTATTTGTCATGGGATGTGGTTAGTGGCCTCGGCACCGGAGTTGGTTCGGGGGCGCAAGGTCGTGGTCCACAATAACCTGGTGGGGGATGCCCGCAATATGGGGGCTATTTACACCGATCAAGATGTGGTGGTTTGGCAGGATTTGGTCACGGGACGCACAGCGGGGCACTGTCATTTATTTGCCCGCAAAATTATTGATATTCTGGCTGATACCAGCCAAAATACAAACGGTCAAGGGATGCCTGCCCTCGCCCCCCAAGCCAGTAGTCATTTGATCTCGGCAGGTTAAGCAACCTCGACGGGTTAAGGTTTGTCGAACTTGGTTTACGGCTACTTCCCGGTCCCGCTGTTATTCCCCGATCCGGTTCGCCTGCATTTTCCCGAATTTCCGCCTGCCTGTTCACTGGCATTGTTGATTTAGCCTTTTCTGGATTTGACGCAAGGAGCAGACTGTCAATGGCTTCATTAGAGTTTTCGCAAGTTGCCCTTACCTGTAAAGATCCGATCGCGACGGAGAAATTCTACACCAAATACTTTAATTTCAAGCGGGCACGGGTGGCCCCTCTGCCCGATGGCGATCAGATCGTGTTTATCAAACTTCAGGGCAGTGAGTTTTACTTTGAACTGTTTCAGGCGAAGGAAGAATCCCCGGTTCCTCCACCTACTAACGATGGCCCTCAATATCCCGGTGTGCGACAACTTGCGTTCAAGGTGGATGATGTCGATGCCAAACTGGCGGAAATGGGCGATGATGCCAAAATCACCCTAGGGCCGTTAAATTTTGATGACTATATTCCTGGCTGGCGCACGGTTTGGATCAGCGATCCCGATGGCAATATTGTGGAAATCAGCCAGGGCTTTACCGATGAGGAGAATCCGCCGCCTTTGGAAGCTTAATCAAAACCCGTTGAGGCGGTCTTTTGTCTACTGGTGGCTATGCTGGGCGGGTTCATGCAGTTTATCTGTTTCCCCGCAAGGTTTTCTAATAACCCGCCCCTACGAGGTTGACTGTATGAGATTAACTGAACCCGATCGCTCGAACCCGATTCACTGAACTCGATTGACCGATCGCTCGGATATCCCCCGTTGCTTGCCCATCTACCCTTAATTTACTAAGGAGTCTTTCCCTATGACGACGGTCCAGTTTCCCTTTTCTGACACGATCGCCGGTTACGTGACCCAGTTTGATCAGGCCAGCGATCGCTTTGGCTTGAAAACGTCGGATGGGCGGGAATTCCAGTTGGCCCTGAGTCCGATGACCTTTGCCAAGTTGGTGCAAAACCTGGATGAACCCTATCCCGATGCCACGGGTTCCATGCGATCGATGCTGGTGCCGGGTCGCTATCTCTTTGCCTATGGCGTGTTTTACCCCGACAGCGAAGTTTTTGATTGCAAGCAAATTGTTTTTGTGGGACGCACCGAGAAAGACTTTGTGTTTGAGCGGCCTAGTTGGTGGGTCGAGCAGGTGGCATCCCTGGCGAATTTTTACCTGAAGGCTCAATTTGGGGGTGGTGAAATTGACTACCGCGAGTACCGCACCTCCCTAACCCTATCGGGGGAAAAACTCCTCGATAATTTCCGGCAGGAAACTGATACAATATCACGGCTGGTTTATGGGTTTGCCACCGCCTATTTGATGACCGGCAACGATCGCTTCCTGGAAGCAGCGGAAAAAGGTACCGAATACCTGCGTGCCCACATGCGCTTTGTGGATTTAGACGAGGGCATTGTCTACTGGTACCACGGCATTGACGTGAAAGGCGATCGCGAACAAAAGATCTTCGCCTCGGAATTTGGCGATGACTACGACGCAATTCCGGCCTACGAACAAATCTACGCGCTCGCGGGTCCGATCCAAACCTACCGCGTCACGGGCGATCCTCGCATTCTCAGTGATGCCGAACTGACCATCAAACTCTTTGACGACTTCTTCCTGGATAAAACCGAGTACGGCGGCTACTTCTCCCACCTCGATCCCGTTACCCTCGACCCCCGCAGTGACTCCCTAGGGAACAACAAGGGCCGGAAAAACTGGAACTCCGTCGGCGACCACGCGCCTGCTTATTTGATTAACCTCTGGTTAGCCACGGGCGAAGAAAAGTACGCCAAGATGCTGGAATATACCTTTGACACGATCGAGGCCCGCTTCCCCGACTACGAGCATAGCCCCTTCGTGCAAGAGCGCTTCTACGAAGACTGGTCCCACGACACCACCTGGGGTTGGCAGCAAAACCGCGCCGTCGTCGGCCACAACCTCAAGATTGCCTGGAACCTGATGCGCATGAACAGCCTCATGGCCAAGGACAAATACGTGGCGCTAGCCGAAAAGATTGCCCAAATCATGCCTGACGTGGGCAGTGATCAACAGCGGGGCGGCTGGTACGACGTGGTGGAACGGCTGCTCGAGCCGGGCCAAAAACACCACCGCTTTGTTTGGCACGATCGCAAAGCCTGGTGGCAACAGGAACAATCGATCCTGGCCTACTACATCCTGACGGGCGTCCTGGGCAACGACGAATACCTGCGACTGGCCCGTGAAGCCGCCGCCTTCTACAACGCCTGGTTCCTGGACACCTCCGACGGTGGCGTTTACTTCAACGTCTTGTCCAACGGGTTACCCTACCTAGCCGGGGGCAACGAACGCGGCAAAGGCAGCCACTCCATGAGCGGCTACCACTCCACCGAACTGTGCTATCTCGCCGCCGTCTACAGCAACCTGCTGCTCAACAAACAGCCAATGGACTTCTACTTCAAACCCCGTCCCGACGGCTTCCCCGATCGCATCCTGCGGGTCTCCCCCGACATCCTCCCCACTGGCAGCATCAAAATCGGCCAATGCTGGATCGACGACGAACCCTACAGCAACTTCGATGCCGCTGCCCTAACCGTCAATCTACCCGATAGCGAACACGCACTACGCGTCAAAGTGCAAATTGTCCCCATCTAAAAACCCTTCAGCCCCCCCAAAACACGCTGAACCCCTTAGACACCAAGCCACTCCCCCTTAGTGCCCCCTTCGCGCCCTTCGTGTCTTCGGGGTTCAAACCAACCCTAACCACCCGCCAACCCATAAAGACGATCGTCGCATTGGTGCAGGAGAGACCAAAATGGACATCCAAGTCAAAGAAACCCAAGGCATCACCGTAGCCACCATCAGTGGCGATGTTGATGGCAGCACCGCCGCCACCCTCCAGGAGCAGATCCTCCCCCTCGCCCAAGCAGGCAGCAAAATCCTGCTGGACATGAGCGCCGTCCCCTATATGTCCAGCGCCGGCCTGCGCATGTTGCTATCCCTCTACCGCAAAGCCACCAGCGTCGAAGGCAAGCTAGTGTTGGTGGGCCTCTCGGAAGAAATCCTCGATACCATGTCGATCACCGGGTTTCTCGACTTCTTCACCACCTGCGATACGGTAGACGCTGGGATGGCCGCATTGCAGTAAGCAGTTGCCGTAAGGAAAACAAAACTAATGGAACGGGTTGACATTCATCCAACACACCAGCACGGTAACTTCAAACTGCGGGTAGGACGGCCCTTACCCTTTGGGGCCACCCTCGTACCGGGCGGTGTGAATTTTTCCATTTTTTCAAGCGTTGCCACCGGTTGCACCCTGGTGTTATTCGAGCGCCACGCCCTCAAGCCAATGGCCGAAATTCCCTTCCCCGAAGAGTTTCGCATTGGTAACGTGTTCGCCATGATCGTCTTTGGGCTGGACTACGAAAACATTGAGTATGGCTACCGCATCGCCGGTCCCTACGATCCTCCCGCCGGGTTCTGGTGCGATCCCAGCAAAATTGTCATGGACCCCTACGCCAAGGTGATCGGCGGTCGAGATGTGTGGGGGAAAACGCCCAATTGGGATGATCCCTACCAGCATCGCGCCCGCCTCGCCTTTGATGATTTTGACTGGGAGAACGATCGCCCCCTGGAAATTCCGCCAGAGGATCAGATCATCTACGAAATGCACGTGCGCAGTTTCACCCGCCATCCCTCTGCGGGCGTCAAACACCCCGGCACCTTTGCGGGCATTATCGAAAAAATCCCCTACCTGAAGGAATTGGGGGTGACCTCGATCGAACTCATGCCCATTTACGAGTTCGACGAATTTGAAAACTCGCGCCCCAGTCCTACCACGGGGGAAACCCTCTATAACTATTGGGGCTACAGCACCGTCGGTTTTTTCGCCCCCAAAGCGGGTTATGCCGCCACGGGTAAATTCGGGATGCAGGTAGACGAGTTAAAAAACCTGATCAAACAACTGCATAAAAACGGCATTGAAGTCATCCTGGATGTCGTTTTCAACCACACTGCCGAGGGCAACGAGAAAGGTCCCGTCATCTCCTTCCGGGGGATTGATAACAAGACCTACTACATGCTGACCCCAGAGGGCTATTACTTCAACTTCAGCGGTTGCGGCAACACGTTGAACTGTAATAACCCGATCGTCCGCAATATCGTTCTCGATTGTCTCCGCTACTGGGCAGCGGAATACCACATCGACGGCTTCCGGTTTGACCTGGCCTCCATCCTGGGCCGGGACCCCTGGGGTGCCCCCCTGTCCAACCCCCCCCTGTTGGAGTCCCTCGCCTTTGACCCCATCCTGGCCCGTTGTAAACTCATTGCCGAAGCCTGGGATGCCGGGGGCCTGTACCAAGTCGGCACCTTCCCTGCCTTTGGGCGCTGGGCGGAGTGGAATGGGAAATATCGTGATACCGTGCGGCGGTTTCTGAAGGGGGATGCTGGCACGATCGGGGACATGGCCCAACGGCTGCAAGGTTCACCGGATTTGTACGCACGGGCCGGTCGTGCCCCCGCCACCTCAATTAACTTCATCACCGCCCATGACGGCTTCACCCTCTATGACCTAGTGAGCTATAACAGCAAACACAACGAAGCCAACGGCGAAAATAATAACGACGGCTCCAACGACAACGAAAGCTGGAACTGCGGCGTCGAAGGCGAAACCGATGATCCCGGTATCATCGCCCTCCGTCAACGCCAGATGCGCAACGCAATGGCGATGCTCCTGGTCAGCCAGGGGGTTCCCATGATCCTCATGGGCGACGAAGTTGGACGGACCCAGTACGGGAATAACAACACCTACTGTCACGACAACGAACTTAACTGGCTCGACTGGGGGCTGTTGCAGAAAAATGCCAACCTATTCCGGTTTGTCAAACACTGCATTGCCTTCCGGCGTGCCCATCCCGTCCTGCGCCACCGGGAGCATTTCCGCAACCACGACTACGTGGGCAGCGGCTACCCCGACATTAGCTGGCATGGCACCCAAGCCTGGCACGCAGACTGGTCCCCCACTAGCCGCGCCTTGGCCTTCATGCTCTGCGGCAAACACGCCAAAAACGGCAGCGCCCCCGACGATTTCATCTATGTCGCCATGAATATGTACTGGGAAGCCCTCTGGTTTGACCTGCCCCTACTTCCCGTCGGTCTTCAGTGGCACGTCTTTGCCAACACGGGCGTCGCGGCCCCAGGGGACAGTTGCGAACCGGGCCAGGAACCTGCTCTCGCCGACCAAAAGGGCCTACTCTTGGGCGATCGCACTGTGGCCATCCTCGTTGGGCGCTAACCCCCCAAACCCAAAGACCTTTAGATTCCCTAGATCCGCGATCGGCCTCCCCCGTTCATTCAGTCCCCACCGACCACCTAAAATCTAAAATCCAAAATCCAAAATCCCCCTCATTCACACCTACCACAAGAAGGATAAATCTATGCCTTTCAGCACGACGATTACCACCGCAGGCGACACCGCCACCATCACCCTCAGCGGTGAACTCGATGCCAGTTCTGCCCCCCAGTTCAAGGCCGAAGTGGAGGAAGCAGCGAGCCAGGGCGCGAAGAAGCTAGTCCTCATGATGCAGGATTTGGAATACATGGCCAGTGCGGGCCTGCGGGTGTTGATCTTCGCGAAACAGAAGATGGGAGCCGATACCGATATCTATCTGGTGGGGACCCAGGAATTGGTTAAGGAAACGATCGAGAAAACGGGTTTTGACCAGAGTGTCTATATGGTGGATACCTACGAGGGTTAAACCGTGTCTTGTGGGGTAGGCATCCTGCCTGCCCATTCTCTAGAGGCATCCTGCCTGCCTATTGCCATTCTCTAGAGGTTCCACTCACTGAACAGATTAATGCCACTAGCAGGTGATTCTACTGACAGTCGAGAGGGTTATTCCACGGATGGCTAAACCGGTTTCCACTGGCAGCCGAGAGGGTATTCCACTGGCAGCCGAGACGGCTACCCCACGGATGGCCAAGCTGCTTTCCACTGGCAGCCGAGAGGGTTATTCCGCTAGCAGCCAAGCTGGCTACCCCACACTGATTGAGCGATCGCTAGACTGTTATGTCTTTGGTAAAAGCGGGAATTCTAAAGTTAGCGCCTCTGGGCATTGCCACTCAGAGGACCGATAGCGGCAAGTCTTCCCATCGGTTTAAGCACCGATACCCAGGCATGAAACACCGTGCCAACGAGAAACTTACCGTTTATCCGCAGGGTCGCAAACTCGTAGAATAGGCCGATTCGCCCGTCCATTCCCAATCATTTAATGGGATGCTAGGACAAATCGCAACGCCATTCGCAGGGCGATCGCGGTTTTCCCGGAGTACGAACTGTCATCGACAGCGGCAAGCGGCCTATTCCTTTTCTTCTGTTTCCTGTCAATGCCCTTATATCCCTGGCGAACCAGCAATGGAACCTTTATCAGTCCCCGGTGTTCTAGACTCGCTCGGCGAAATCGCGAACTATATCATGGCTGCGGCTAAAGAGGCCGGTCTAGAGAAAAAGCCCGCCTACAACCTGCGGCTAGCGGTTGATGAGATAGCGACCAATATTATTGTTTATGGCTACCAAGGGGGAGATGCTGAGCGGAAGATCGTGGTGTATGCGACGATCGATGAGCAAACCCTCACCGTCATTCTGGAAGACACGGCTCCCAAGTTTGACCCTACCCAGCAGGAGTTACCCGATACGGATGATCTGAACCAGCCCCTCAGTGAGCGCCCAATTGGAGGCTTAGGGGTGTATTTAGCTGTGCAAGGGGTCGATCAGTTTCAATATCGGCGGTTACACGATAAAAATCACAACATTTTTGTGGTGAATCGAACCCCACCCCCCTCCTAATCGTTGCCTATTCTTCCCTGGTTACGCGTTTTGCCCTTACCCATAGGCGCCCTATGACTTTTGTGATTGATTCTTTGTTGGTTGTTGATGCGCAGGAACTCAGCCAAACCCAGTTATGCCAGTGTCTTGCTGATTGGGGATATCAGGCGATCGCGGCGGTTGATCTCGCAACAGCATTGCATGAGGCCCAACAGCACCCCCTGCGCCCCATCCTGCTGAACCTGAACACCAGTAGGGAACTTGGGCAGTCGCTGCTAGGGCAACTTCAAAGCCTGCCGGGGCTGGAAATTACCCCCGTGATCCTTTTGGCTACGGCGGATACCCTCGCCACCTTTGCCTGGGAGCAGTCCCCCCATGTGGTCGATTACTTCACTGAGGCGATCGCGACCCCGGCCCTGCAAACTCGTCTACGCTTTACCCTGGCCAAACTCCAGCAATCCCAGCAAGCAGCCGAACAAGCGTGGCAAACGCAGCAATTATTTCAGAACCTGATTGACAATCTTCCCGTTGCTGTCTTTTGGAAGGATCGGCAGTCAGTTTATCTGGGCTGTAATCAGATTAATGCCAATATCCTGCAACTGGATTCCCCTGCCGCACTGGTGGGCAAAACTGACTACGATTTGTCGGTTGCGGCTGATGTCGCTAACCTGTTTCGTGAACTCGATCAGCAAGTCATGGAGGCTGATACCTCTCAATGCGAAATTGCTGAGGTGCTGGAGCAAGCAGATGGCCGCCATAACTATACGACCAGCAAAATTCCCTTCCACGATCGCTGGGGAAATGTCGCAGGCTTGCTGGGGATTTGTGAAGATATCACCGCCCGCAAAAAAGCCGAAGAAGCCCTCCGGGAAACCGAAAAGTACGAGCGTGATGTTCACATTGGTCGCCAAATCCAGGCCGACTTTTTCCCCAAGATTTTGCCCAATTTACCCGACTGGGAAGTGGCGTTTCACTTTTCCCCCGCCCGCGAGGTGGCCGGTGACTTTTATGATACCTTCCCCCTGATTCATGGCTGGGCAGGATTTGTCATTGCTGATGTCTGCGATAAGGGCGTGGGGGCAGCCCTGTTTATGGCCCTGTTCCGCAGTTTGATTCGATCGTTCACCGAAACCAATACCTCTATCACCTGGGATGATGTTATCTACTATGCCGATGACAAGCCCTTAACAGAAGGTGCCCAGCGTCGTCGTCGCCAGCGAGCTTCGCCATCGATCGCGGAAACTGCCCTTACCAAGGGTATTGGCCTGACCAATAACTACATCGCCACCACCCACAGCGAAACCAATATGTTTGCAACGACCTTCTTCGCTGTCTTGGACCCGGCCACAGGCATCCTGAAGTACATCAACGGTGGCCATGAACCCCCAGTAATTCTGGGGCGGGAGGGCACGATTAAATGTCGGCTCAAGCGGACCGGTCCCGCCGTGGGCATGATTCCCAATGCCAAATTCAAGGTTGAGGAAATCCAGCTAGAGCCAGGAGACACGCTCATTGCCTATACCGATGGTGCGACGGATGCCCGAACCCCAACCGGAGAACTCTTCTCGGAGCAACGCTTGTTTAGTGTGATTGAGGAAGGTTATGCGCCCGTGGGGCGAATTCTCGATCGCATCGTCACCCGCCTGCGCAACCACATTGCCGATGCAGATCAGTTCGATGACATTACAATGTTGGGAGTGCAATGGTCACCGCTAGATAAGGAATAGGGCATGAGTTTTGGTCTCCTGGATGTCTTCTGGATTGTCTTCTGGATTTTCGTCATCTTGATCGCGCTCCAACCCGTTTTACAACGCCAGGGTATTGAATTTCTGCGCTACCAGGCGATCCACGAGTTTGAGAAGCAGCGCGGGAGCCGGGTGATTTTGCTGATTCACCGCCAGGAATCGATTAGCCTGCTGGGAGTTCCCCTATCGCGATTTATTAGCATTGAAGACTCAGAACAAATCCTGCGGGCCATTCGCCTGACACCGCCCGAAATCCCGATCGACCTCATCCTGCATACCCCCGGCGGGTTAGTGTTAGCCACAGAACAAATTGCACGGGCACTCATTCGCCATCCCTCAAAAGTGACTGTCTTTGTGCCCCATTACGCCATGAGTGGTGGCACGATGCTGGCCCTAGCAGCGGATGAAATCATCATGGATGAAAATGCGGTTTTGGGTCCCGTTGATCCGCAATTGGGGAACTTCCCTGCCGCCAGTATTCTCAAGGTTTTGGAAGAAAAACCGATCAGTGATATCGATGATCAAACCCTGATCATGGCCGATATTTCCCGCAAGGCCATCCAACAGGTCCAAGCTTTTGTGCGCACCTTGTTACTGGACGATATTCCGCGTCCCAAAATTGCCCCCGACAAGATTGACAGCGTGATTGAGGAACTGACCACGGGCAAGATCACCCACGACTGTCCGATCCCCGCAGAACGGGCCTTAGCTTTGGGGTTACCCATCACAACGGGCCTGCCCCGCAGCATTTATAACCTAATGGATCTCTATCCCCAACCGGGAAGTCGGCGGCCCAGCGTGCAATACATTCCCACCACCTATGAGCCGGATCTGGTTAAATAGCGCAGCAGGAGACATGGGGGCTACCCCGTTGGTTTCGATCGGCGGCCAGTCATCTGTAAAGCTAAGCGACTGATGCCCACCGCGCCAACTGAGGCAACCCTAGTCGCCAGAAAAATAAATTCGACCCAGTTTGTAGT
>NZ_JBRCAD010000068.1:0-15921 GCF_053493415.1 Trichothermofontia sp.
CCCCTAGCGTCACCCCAGCGCCCACGGTCCCCCTGCCACCAGCGGCAAGTTGGCAATCACCCGCACCCATGCCCCCCATCAGCACCGCCCCGTCCGGCAACCATATTCAGTTTGGCCAACCCCTACCCACGGGGAAACCACCCCAATCCCCGGTGACAGGAGCCGCCCCACCCCAACAATTGGCATGGCAAGCCCCCGCCAGTCCGCATCGATTAGCGGTCGGCACTTGGGTACCGTTGGTTTATCCCGGCCAAGTTCCCCTAGCCCTCCAAAATGGCGTGCCCCATCCGGAGGTCTTGCTGCTCCAGGAAAACCTCATGGATAGTCGTGGCAACCTTTTGGCCCCCGCCGGCAGTCGGGTGCTGGGACGGTTTGAGTCAGGCCGAGACGGGAGCCGCTTTATCACCCAGGCGATCGAGGTGAATGGGGCTTCCCAACTGTTAGCCGCTACATCCCTATCGATGCAGGGCAGTCGCACGGTTCCCCAGCAAAAACTCTGGCGCAATTCAGGGATCGCGGCGGCGGCAGGAATGGTTTTGACCGGCTTTACCGGGGTAGGTTTGTTGGCGGGGGCGGCAATGGGACTGGCGGGAACCTATGCAGTGGCTCCCCATCCAGCCACAATTCAACCAGGGCAGGTGATTATGGTACAGGTGCTAGAGCCGATTCCCTAAGCGATCGCCCTGGGGGGATTTTGCCTAACCCGATACGGAAAATCTACCCCCACCAATGGTAAGGAATGGAACCAAGCCTTTCTGGCAACTTGCCATCATCCCCAGGGCCGCCATTCATGCAGACCCAATCCCGGTTCATCAGTACGATTACGATTCGCCATGCATCTGAGGCTGATCTCCCTGCCATTCTCGATATTTACAACGACGCAATTCTCAATACCACCGCAGCCTACGACTACACCCCCCAAACCCTAGAAATGCGGCAAGCCTGGTATGCTCAGAAAGTTGCACACCACTTCCCGGTATTGGTGGCTGTGGTAGACGATCGCGTGGTCGGTTTCAGTAGTTTGGGACCCTTTCGGGCCTGGGCAGCCTATAAATATACGGTAGAAAATTCAGTCTACGTGGCGGCTGACTACCGAGGGCAGGGGATTGGCCAGCGTTTATTGGCGGCGTTGATTATGGCAGCCAAACAACTGGATATGCATGTCATGATCGCCGCGATCGATGCGACGAATGAGGCCAGTTTGCGCCTCCATGCCCATTTTGGGTTTGTCGAAGTCGGTCATCTTCGGCAAGTGGGCTATAAGTTTGGTCGGTGGTTAGATCTCAAACTGCTAGAGCTAACCTTAGAAACACCCCTATCTCCCACTGAACCCTAACCTAACGGGGGTCTCCCCAGCGACTCATCCCCACCGGCTTCCTGGCGGGGCCATCCCCTAATTGACTGCATACCCTTTAGCATGGGAGGGACAGGACTTGGATGGCTAGGGGGATGGGTTCCCCCTTCCTTCCCCCAAAGCAATAGCCCAAGGCATTACAGTGAGTCAAGAGTTCGTATGGTGAACACGTTAGGAAAAAAGCGATTGGAAGCCGTGTTGGCGATCGTGGGCTGTGCTGCCAGCGGGGGGACAGCCGCAGCCACACCTACCCCCTGTGCCGAGACCCCCAAGCAACTGCTGCTGACGGCAGCCGATATTCTTATGTACGCTTCGATCTGGAAGATTTACTTTGAAGAAGACCTCTCCCACAAGGCGTTGCTAGATATGTTGGTGGAGATTGGTCTGGTGAGTGTGGCGGCAGTGGGCACGGCCTATGCGGTCGCTAGGGCGAGTATGGCCCTGGCCTGTGAGGTAACGGACTGGCTGGGACCAATGGGCTGGGGAACCTCCGCCCTGCTGTCAGGTTCCCTGGCCGGATTGTCGGGAATGGCCTGGGCTGCGTATTGCGATCGGCGATATTGCGATCGGGCTACAGCTCAGGGCCATGTGTAATGGCCTCCCCTACAACCGTTCCCTCTCTAATGAAGTACGGTCAAGCCTTGCGAACAAGGGGCGTAAGCCCCCTGTTTGTACCTCACTAAGTATGGAAGTGCTGTATTGCTGCGATCTTGATTTGGCCCACGCAGCCGCTACCTGAAAAGTCCAGATATGGCTGGCGGCTAAAGTCGTCACTACATACAGCAGGGCTTGTTGAACGGGCCAATCGTTGTTGTGGGTAGTTGCGGTCAGCCTCAACCTTAGGGGGCGGCGGCTAGGACCGCTGATCCCAGGCGGTTGCCGCATCATTGACAGCAGCCTCAACGGTCTTTTCACCCAGCATAGCCGCTTGCAGATTGTCGTAGATGATTTTTTGCAACACGCTGACATCCTTCATCGCGGGAACCAGAACCTCCGCCGTTTGCATTTGTGAAGCGCTGACGGCCCGTGCCTTTTCTAGGGATGAATTGGCCGCCGCCGCCATATTTTCCGCATAGCGATCGGCGAGGGCTTGCTGGGTAGAGGGCAACACATTGGCGGCCTGGGCAAAGGCGAGTTGGTTCGCGTCATTGGTCACGAACAGGGCAAAATTGAGGGCGGCATCCGGTTGATTAGTCTGGCGCGGAATCACCAGGTTCATAACAGCCACATTCTTTTTCCCCGTTTCCCCAGAAATTTGGGGCGCGACATCGGACACCTCGGCAATTCTCGGCGCGTTAGTGGCGATCGTACTCAGGAACTCCGGTCCCGATGACAGGATCGCCGTTTCCCCCGCCTGGTAGAGTTCGATCGCCCGCCGATGCCCCTGGGTTAAAACTTCCCTGGGCAACAGGCCGTCTTGGTAGAGATCGACCCAATATTGGAAGGCAGCTTTACCCTTGTCGGTATTAAACGCCGCCTTCCCCTGGTCATCCACCAGAGCCACGCCCATTTGCACCAGGGACTCTAGCACCTCGGCAGAATCGTCGGGAGCAAAGGTGACAAAGAAGGCATATTTCCCCGTCCGATCGCGAATTTGACGCGCCGCCACCGCCAGTTCCTCGTAGGTCGCAGGGGCTTGGCTGAGGCCCGCTTGCTGGAAGAGGTCCGTGTTGTAGATCGCAATGCGCGTGGTGAGGTACCAGGGGAGGCCAAAGCTTTCGCCGTTGAGGGTGCTGGCTTGCCAGATATTCGGTAAATACAACGCCTTTTGCTCAGCCGTGAGGCGATCGTCAAGGGTGAGCCATGCTCCCTGACCGGCTAGTTGGGAAGCGAAGCTAGGGTTGAGGTTGACCACATCGGGGGCCGTGTTAGCCGAGACTGCCGTCAGGATTTTGCTTTCCATTGCCGCCCAAGGCACATCGACCCAGCGCACCTTAACCGTGGGATTGGCCTGCTCAAACTCGGCAATGAGTTGGTTGAAGTAGTCGGTGAACTTGGGCTGGAGTTGCATCGTCCAAAATTCAATCTCGGCGGGGCCTGCCCCACCAGTGGTTGCATTGGGGTTAGAGGGAGTCGGACTGCTGCAACTGATTAACCAACTTAAGGCCAGACCCATGAGGGCCAAGAAGCCCCAGCGGGGCCAACGGTGCGTTCTGCTCATAGGGCGATAGCTTCGCGACGCATCTAGCGTATCGCGCATTTTTGGATAAAGGACAATTATCCACTGTAGGGCAATTCGCGAGAAGAACCGATTAAGATCAAAACTTAAGATGTAAGCAAGGCTATGACCAACCCTGTAGACCCCATTACCCGACGATCGCTGCGCCAATTTCAGTCCTGCCTGCGGGCAGTGGCGATCGCCAGCCGGCAAGATCCGCCCCGCTTTGTGGAGCTAATCATGCTGAGCCTGTCTCTCTTGGCCCTGTTGGCTTGGAGTTTCTGGGAGAATCACACTTTCCTGATCCTTTGCGTTAGTTACATTCTTGGTTCATCAACCTCCATTCTTGTCCGGGAAACGATCGCCCCCTCCCCAAACGCAGCCTTAGTGCGAGGGATCGTTGTACTATCAGCCCTGATCGCCCTGTTTTGTCTGTATACCGCTCAGGTGGGCTTGCCGCTGTCTCCCCAATCGTGGCTGCAACCCCGCTAAGCCTTGAGGTACGGGTGGCGTCGCACCGCGTCTCGGCTATTCAGGTGCGATCGGGGCTACGGTATGATGATTCGGAGATGGGTTGTCCGGAGACTGGCCATGAGTGACGCAACCGACACGGTTTTTGGCAAAATTATTCGCCGTGAAATTCCCGCTGAGATTGTCTACGAGGATGACCTCTGTCTGGCCTTCAAGGACATTCACCCCCAAGCCCCGGTTCACATCCTGGTCATCCCCAAAAAAGCGATCGCCCAACTGGCCGATGCCGAATCCCAGGACCACGCCCTTATGGGCCACCTGTTGCTAACCGCGAAGCGGGTTGCGGAGCAAGTGGGGTTGAGCAACGGCTATCGCATTGTGATTAACACCGGACCTGATGGCGGCCAAACCGTCTACCACCTGCATTTGCATATCCTCGGTGGCCGTCCCATGCAATGGCCGCCCGGTTAGGGGTACCTCGATTCACCTGGGATCGGGACAGTTGATCGGCCCCACACAAACGAAAAATAATTGTGGGGTCGGCATCCTGCGAAAAACCATTGTGGGGTAGGCATCCTGCCTGCCCCTGCCCCTGCGACAGCCGCGACGGCTATCCCACCTTCCATTGATGTGCCCCTGCGACGATTAACCCAAACCCCAGTTAACCCGCCTGCTTTTCCAGTAAGACATAGAGAAACACCTCCAACCGTTTGAGGTTCTGGCACAAATCCGCGAGGGCTGTCGCTTCGTCTAGGGGTTCCAGGGTCATCAGGTTCACGGGGTTGATCTTCAGCCAGCGATCGACCAAACTGGGCACGGTTTGGGGTCCTTCTTCCCACAGGGGCAACAGGCAAGCCGCCATGTTCCGTTCCAGACGCAGATCGCTGGTGGGCGTGGTGGGTACGACGAGATGCTGATTCAAAATAAAGGGCTTTTCCCCGGCGATGCAAGCCAGCAGGGCAGCTTTGACATTCTCGTGCTTCAGTTGGGGATGGAGGTGGACGCGAACCTGTCGCCACTCATCGGGAGTCCAGTTGGCAAGATCCACGGGTTCGGGGGTTTGTCCTGCATGGCCACACCAGAAATCAATCAGGCGGTGGACGGGTTGCATGAGTTCATAGAGATGCAGTTGAGTCGCGATCGGGATATCCGGAAAACTTAAGCCCAAGAGCGTCGGCAGATTATTGCGATCTTTAAATAGGTCCAAGAGTTGCCATTGCCGCCAATAGACCATGCTAATGAACTCCAGTCCGGCGTCCTCCAGCATGGTAAAAGTTTGGGGAATCGTAAACCCCTTATCCCCTTGGAGCAATAGGTTAGCCCGCATCCTTTCCTCATCTTGGAGAGCCGCACCACACGTTCCTTTCAACCAAACTGAATCATGCAGCGCTTCAAAAAATGATCGAATCAGTTCAATTTCTAATTCTTCAGCGGGCGCATCCATTAGCCCCAAGATTGTAAATAACTCCTGGGCACTAAAAACGCTACGACGTTGATAGAGGTTATGTAGATTCGTGCGGATAATCCCCTTCGGTTTCAGGACCGATCGCATGGCCTGGAGAGCGGTTGTGGGGTCGGGCACCAGGTAGAGGACTTCATCACAGTTGATATAGTCAAATTCCAAACCCAAACTGGGTAAATCTTCCAACGCCAGGGTGTGAAATTCGGCGTTGGTGAAGCCGTGGTAGGCCAAGCGCTGTTTCGCCAAATCCACGGATTTCTCGGAAATATCAATTCCCACAAGCCGCGCACCGGGATTGGCGTGGGCCAGGATCAGGGATTTATAGCCACTGCCGCAACCCGCATCCAGAATCACGGTCTTGGCAGGGTCAATGATCTGCTGATTGCGTAAATAATAGGGTGTCAGGAAGTTGTGGATATAGAGGGCATTGATGTCATCTTTGGGCGACTGTTCCGGCGGGACTTTGGGATAGGGCGCGGTTTCAAACTGCCGCCGCATTTTTTCGAGGAGTTCTGCGTTTTTCACATCCATACCGCACCAATCCCAGAGACGATCGCTGTCTGTAAGGTACCCCAATTTGGGCATCATACTGACAAAGCCAGCCCTGATCACGCCTCCCAAGTGACAGCCAGGAGGCAGTGTGCGTTGGCTATGACAGCCGGGACGGCTATCCCACGTTCGATTTGTGATCTACTGGAGCCTCTCGCGATTCTGAAATTGGACTTTGGCGGCTTGGAACGCTTCCTGCATGGCGGCTTGGATGCGTTTGGGATCAGGCTTTTTCCCGCCCATGAGATCCCCAAAGTAGACGCAGGCCCCTTCGCCCAAGGCCCAGGTATAGGCCGCTGCCCAGGAGGCGGCAACGACGCTGCCCAAGCCGGGGATGAATTTAATCAACTCGCGCCCGATCATCTGGGCCACAAACCCCCCCGCGATCGCGCTCACCACACCCCCCGCCTGGGATGGAGTCAACGTTTGACCATAGAGATTCCCCAGTAGGCCCACCATTGAAACTTGCAACGCCGTCAGCACGGGCATGGTGGCAAAGGGTAAGGGAACTGCCGCCACGGTGGCTGCCGCGATCGCGAAGGCCATGATGTACCGCCGTCCCACATCGCGGTAAAGGTTGCTGATTTGACTGCCGCCGACTTCATCCAGCAGTTGATAAATGGCACGGGATTCGGCTTCGGGCAGGAGATCCGCTAATGCAGCAAGAAGGGCTTCCTGGCCATAAAACACGGGGGTATAGCCGTCTTCTTCCAGGGTAAAGTCCAACAGGACGGCCCGATCGTAGAGTAGGGCAAAGTTATTTTGTAGGGCTTGGAAGGCGCGATCGAGGTCGGGGAAGCTGGGGGGATAGGGGGGATGCTCCGTCACCTCAGGCGGGTAAACCTCATGCAGACAGGTGACGGCCAGGAGGCAGGGAAGATCGGGGCAGGCTTGGCGCAGGCGTTGGGCAATTTGGCGCAGGGTGTCGATCGCAAAGTCGTTAATCTTCACCGTCAGGATCAGCACCCTCGCCCGTTGACGATCACCCGTCAAATCCTGGAGCAAGGCTTGAATCAAACTTTCCGTATCCTGGTTGATGTCGCCCAAGCCCACCGTATCAGTGAAGATCAGCAGGGGCAAATCTTCCGAGGGATAGGCATAGCGCTGGGTATATTGCGTATGGGGCCGAAAGCCTTGACCGACGATTGCCGCTGAAACGCCCGTGAGGCCGCGCACGATCGAGCTTTTCCCGGCCTGGGGTTTGCCAATCAGCCAGCTTTCCGTGGTGGGGAGTTGCGATCGCACCGTCGCGAGAATTTCCTGGACCTGGGCCTCATCGACACTGAACCACTGCCAAACTTGATCTAAGGGCAACCACTGGGGCAAACGCAGGGCACGCTGATCCCAAAACGCGGCAAACCGTTGGGACCAGTGCCTTGCTGCGGGCGACGGGCTAGGCGTAGAGGGGGGATCTAGGGGCGGTTGCGGGGAGGAGGGGTTAGCCATAGAAGCAGTGCAATTCTCCGGCGGAGACGCGACGCGAACGCGAAATTCCATTCTAAGGGAGTCCTACCCGTCCAGTAATCGTTGAACGGCCACAGCCACATCTGGGAAAGCGATCGGATAAATATGGCCCTCACGCACAGTCATTTCCGACCCATAATCCCCCGGCTGCGGATCGCGCAGAACCGTGATCACGCGCTGCGGCAAGTTCACCACCCAATACTCGCGAATTCCCGCGCTGGCATAGGCTTGCCGCTTAACCCCTAGATCTTTCCCTAGGCTGACGATGCACTAGGCATCGCGCAGCGATCTGAGATCTGATCCCCACCGCTAGCCAGGAAGGCGTACCATGCAACACTAGGAAAAAGCATCCTAGTCAGACGACACGCAATTGGAACGTCACTTATGGGCGGGCAAACCTCGAAACGGGATCGGGCATGGCCATTTTGGCCGATCGTGCCCCTCTACCCCTATGGTCAACGGGCCACCCTCCGCCGGGAGATCCTCGCCGATCAGGTGTGGACTTTTGAACAGGTGCAGGGCATTTTCTATGTCGTCGTGCCCATTCGGATGACGGTGATCAGGCTAGCGGCGGGGGGATTGCTCGTCTATGCCCCGATCGCGCCCACACGGGAATGTATTGCCCTCCTGCGCGAGTTGGAAGCGGCCCACGGTCCCGTGAAGCACATCCTGTTGCCGACGGTTTCCGGGTTGGAACATAAGGTGTTTATGGGTCCCTTTGCCCGCTGTTTCCCGACGGCGCAGGTGTGGGTGGCCCCGAACCAGTGGAGTTTCCCCCTCAATTTGCCCCTCAGTTGGTTAGGACTCCCCGTCAACCGCACCCAGGTGTTACCGGCGGATAGTGGCCAGACGCCCTTTGGCGATGAGTTTGACTATGAAATCCTAGGACCGATTAACCTGGGCTTGGGTCCCTTTGGCGAGGTCGCCCTCTTCCATCGCCGCTCGCGCACCCTCTTGCTCACCGACACGATCGTGGCGGTAGGGGAACGGCCCCCCGCGATCGTCCAGCTTGATCCCTATCCCCTCCTGTTCCATGCCAGGGAGACGGGGGCAGAGGCGGTCCTCGATAATGAAGCATCGCGGCGCAAGGGCTGGCAACGGATTGTCCTGTTCGCCCTCTATTTCCGGCCCAGTGCCCTGGAAGTGATCCCCTGGGGGGAAGCGTTGCGTGCGGCTGGGACAGCCCCCGATCGCTCCCGCCAGGCCTATTTTGGCCTCTTCCCCTTTCGTTGGCGATCGGACTGGACGCGATCGTTTGCGGCCCTGTGGGGCGAAGGCCGTCCTTTTGTCGCCCCGATTTTGCAAACCTTGATTTTGAACCGGGCACCGCAACAAGTGATTGCCTGGGCCGATCGGGTGCAACAGTGGCAGTTTGAATCCATCCTTCCCTGTCATTTCGAGGCCCCGATTAAAGCGAGTCCCCGCCAGTTTCGGCAAGCCTTCGCCTTTTTAGAAAAACACCCCGTTCTTGGACCCGAAAGCGCCCGATTACCCGAACCCGATTTTGAACTGCTGCGATCGCTCGAAGCCGGGTTAATTAAGCGTGGCGTCACCCCCCCCGCCCAGGAAAAGGTTTAATTCCAGTCAAACCAGCGGGGGAGCACCTAACTTAAAGCCGCGATCGGGGTTTAAAACTCACCGCGTAGAAACCGGTTTGCGTAGGGACGGGTTGTACCGAGAGCTTGCCAGTAAGGGATAAGACTGTTGAACCCGCCCTGCTGATTGCTGTTGGAGATACCTTCAATACCTGGGTGGGTCTAGCAAGATAATTTCCCCCATGCTCAAGATGCTGGCGTGACCCGCCCCTACAGGTGCAGATTTCCAGGAGAACCACCACATTACAGCACTTCCATACCTGGTGAGGTACAGACAAGGAGCCTAAGCCCCTTGTTCACAAGACTGGGAGTACTTCATTAAAGCGGGAAGGGCTGTATTATGGGACAGCTATTGACGATCGCTCTCTAAAACTCGTTATTTCTAAAACTCGTCATTGTTATAGTTGGGCATCCCACCCGCCTCATTATCTCGCTTAGAACCCAGTAGATCCATGCGATCGACCACAATAACAGGTTTTGAACGGTTAGCGCCTGTAGCGCGATCCTGCCAGTATTCAAACTTCAATGATCCAGTTACGCCAACCTGACTTCCTTTACGAACATAGTTGGCTGCGACTTCAGCCGTCTTGCCCCACATTTCCAAATTAAACCAATCTGGTTCGTCAGTATTGCGGGTCGGTCTGTTAACCGCTAGTGTCAGCCGACACACAACACTGCCTGATTCAAAATATTTCACATCCGGATCGCCACCAACGCGGCCAACCAACGTCACAGAGTTCAAACTCATGGCTTTCTACGATCGACTACAGTACAAACGTACACCATCCGTGGCTGATTGACCAGACACTCACACGGGCGCGGGTATTCCCATCTGTCCATCTTCGTTCATGCCAACCCTTAGTCCTGCATCGCCAGCCATTACCCGTTCTCAAAGCTTTAAAATTGTCCTGACTGGCAGATTCAGCAGTTGGATCATCCACTGTAAACTTGCAAGATGGGAACCGCCACGGGAGTGGGATAAGATTAGCTTAAGCATTGGTCATCCCAAAAAGTCAATAAGTCTTTCTGACTAGACTCCCAGTGGAAAACATTATAAAATTTTCATCGATTCTCTCGTCTTGGGACCGTCCAAACGTACATCTATAGCTTGGGGGCATAGACACTGGTGGGTTTCTTCAGCCGTTTTTCACTATCACGGGATATGGGCATTGACCTGGGTACTGCCAATACACTGGTCTACGTGTCCGGTAAAGGCATTGTCCTGCAAGAGCCATCCGTCGTTGCGATCGATCAGGATACGAAAGTCCCCCTGGCAGTTGGGGAGGATGCCAAGAAAATGCTCGGTCGGACACCCGGTAACATCACCGCCCTGCGTCCCCTGCGGGATGGCGTCATCGCCGACTTCGACACCGCTGAGCTAATGCTCAAGCACTTTATCCGCCGCGTCCACGAAGGTCGCACTTTGGTTTCCCCCCGCATTGTCATCGGAATTCCCAGTGGGGTTACGGGCGTCGAGCGTCGAGCCGTGATGGAAGCGGCAGCCCAAGCTGGGGCTAGGGATGTGTATCTGATCGATGAACCCGTTGCAGCGGCGATCGGGGCGGGTTTGCCGGTTGCTGAACCCACGGGGAACATGATTATTGACATTGGGGGCGGGACGACGGAAGTGGCGGTCCTGAGCTTACAGGGGATTGTTCTCAGCGAGTCCGTGCGGGTGGCGGGCGATGAACTCAGCGAAGCTATCACCCAGTACATGAAGAAAGTGCACAACCTAGTAGTTGGGGAACGCACCTCAGAAGAAATCAAGATTCAGATTGGCTCCGCCTATCCGACCACTGACACGGATGGAGCCACGATGGAAGTGCGGGGCCTCCACCTGCTGTCTGGCCTGCCGCGAACGGTGACGATCAAGGGGCCGGAAATCCGCGAAAGTATGTCGGAACCCCTGTCGGTGATTATCGAAGCCGTCAAGCGTACCCTGGAACGGACCCCTCCGGAACTGGCAGCGGATATTATCGATCGCGGCATCATGCTGGCGGGGGGCGGTGCCTTGCTCAAGGGCCTGGATACCCTGATCAGCCATGAGACTGGGATTGTCACCCACGTGGCGGCTGATCCCCTGAGTTGTGTGGTATTGGGGACTGGGCGCGTCCTGGAAAACTTTAAACAACTGGAGCGCGTCTTCAGTGGCCGTTCGCGTTAGTTTCTCTGACTGTCAAACTGGTGTTATTGACGCTCAGTATCCAGGGTCAACGCTTAGGTAACGGCCTAGAAAGAGGTTTGTCTAGGGGCGGGTTGCGCCGAGAGCTTGCCAGTAACAGGTAAGACTGATGAACCCGCCCTGCTGGCTAGCAGTTGGACCCATAACGCTGACGAATACCAGAGTCACGATGCATTGCAGAGGGCGCACGAACGATGATGATGTATAGCTTTCGCCGCTGGTGGGAACGATATGGGGTGCAGTTGGTCCTCATTGTGGGCGTTCTGGGAGGCGGTTGGTACCTCCGGCAAACCCAAGGGGCTGTCCTGGTCGAACTGTATAGTTGGATCAGCCGTCCCTTCCATACCCAGCCCATTTCTGAAGAGGCCCTAGTCAATGCTCGCATCCTGGAATTGCAAGGGCGGCTGGTGGAACTGGAGCAACAAAACCAGAAACTCCAAAAACTGATTGACTACAGCGCCGAGCAACCCCAACCAGGGATCAAAGCGCCCGTCATTGGTCGCAGTGCGGATGACTGGTGGCACCACATTACCTTAGGGCGGGGGAGTAACCAACAGGTCAAGGAGGGGGACGTGGTATTGGGGATTGGTGGTTTGGTGGGTCGGGTCATTGCGGTCACACCGAATACCAGCCGTGTCCTCCTCGTGAGTGATCCCACCAGTCGTGTGGGGGTTACGATTAGCCGCAGTCGGGCGATGGGGTTTATGCGGGGGCAGGATAGCGATCGCGCGGTGATTGAGTTTTTTGATAAGGTTCCCGATGTAAAACCGGGCGATATGGTCGCCACTTCCGCCTTTAGCCAGCTTTATCCGGCGGGTTTGCCGATCGGGCAAATTGAGTCGGTGGACCTGAGTCGTAGCCCCGTACCAGCGGCGATCGTCAAGCTCTCTGCACCGATCCAAAACCTGGAGTGGGCCATTCTATACGCCAATAACAAGCCCAGTGCCGTTCTAGAGATTCCCAACACTGACGAATCCACCAGTCGCTTCGACCCTGACGATACCAGCAATCCCCCTCCCCTCACTGATCCGAGTACCCCTTAACCCCACCCTTGCTTATCCTGAATGCAAACCCCTAGGCCCTTGCAACTTCCCTCCTGGTATTGGCATCCCCGCACCCAGTGGCTTCTGGGTTGGTTGCTCACGGGTGGATCAGCGCTCTTATGCTGCATCCTTTTATTTGTCCGTCTGCCCGGCATGAGTTTGGCAGGCGTTGGCCCCAACTGGCCGCTGATTTGGGTAGTAGCCTGGAGCGTCAAGCGCTCGCTCTGGCAGGGTGCCCTGGCGGGTCTAGTATTGGGTTTAATCCAGGATGGCCTGAGCAGCCCTAACCCTACCCATATCCTCAGCCTAGTAGCAGTGGGAGTTTTGACGGCTCGCTTACAGAAGCAGAAGTATATTCAAGAAGACTTTATCTCAGTCGCTTTGATTGTCTTCGGCATGGCCATCGTGGCGGAAACCGTCGTAGCGCTGCAATTTTGCCTCCAGCACCTGCTGCCTAGCCAGTCGGCATGGCTCAGTGAGGGGCTATTAACCGCTGCCCCTGCCGTATCAACCCCATCCCCCCAGGAGCTGGAGCACAGTTATTACACCCTGGGTGAGATTTGGACGCATCATCAGCGGGTTGCCCTGAGTTCCGCTATCCTCAGCAGCCTGTGGGCACCCGTTGTCTACTATCCTCTCAATCGCCTATGGGAACGGGATCTCGCCGCTAACGCAGACACCTAATGGCAAGCTGACCGTTTGATCAGACCTGCTCAGTCGGTAATGACGGCTTTAGTCGCCAATGTACCCATCTCTCAGTTTTGGCAGTCGCCTGGTTAGCAAAATCAGGTCCCAATAGGGCACGCGCTTTCCGTAGAACTCACCAGAGCAGCGTGATCACGTTACAAAAGTTCAGTGATGACACTCACAGCAAGCCACCCGAATTCAGGGCACCCTGAAAGGGTAGAGATGATCAATATTCACTCTGTTATTTCTCAACTGAAAATTTATAAAACTAGCCCTGAACTTTATAGTCTACTGATGTTGAGATGGCAGAGTTGAAAAAGGAACTGAACAAACTACGATCGCGTCTGGCATAACAGGTTGGCGATCGTCGCCCCGCTCTCTACCGCCTGAGCGTATCTGAAAATAAGGAGTTCTTGTCATGAGTATCCCAACTGAACCTGCCGCCCAAACCCAAGGCATTATTCGTTGGAGTGGGGTACACTGGCCTATTGCCTCAGCGATCGCAATCCCGGCTGCGGCTAGCGTCGGCAAGCCATCGGTCGATCTCTTGCAACCTTTGCGCTCCTGGCTCGATCAGGTGCGTATTTGCAATGCTCAACAGGCCCATAAACTGTGTCGCTTGATCCCCTCCCAGTGCCCCTTTGAACGGGATATCAAGGTTTTCGGACGGACCCTGCTGCACATTCCCCCCCTATGCAAATTCAATCCTCTCTACGATGAATTAATCGCGCTACGCTTCCGGGCACTGTGCTATTTAGCCGATGAATGCGGTGAAGATATTAGTGCCTATTGTTAGGGATCTCTTTAGGGTGCATGAGAGCAATCTTTAGAAAAGCTTCCAAAAGATTTTTAGAAATTTTCAGGAATTTTGTCACTGGCTCTGATTCAGCTTTTATCTACAACTAGAGCCAATTCAATCAGAGCCATTTGCCCGACTAACTAGCTACGCAGATCGGCGATCGCCCCTCGTGCCATTGCGGCGATCGCCTGATCCGTCGCCTTAGGCAAGTGATAGTATTTACCACCAGCGGTTTGGGCGAGTTCCTTGGCAAATCCGGTTGAGACAAATTTATTTTCCGTGTCAATCACCAGCAGTTGCAGCCCCAGGGCGCGGATTTTGGCGGCGATTTCCAGGAGTTCTTCCTTAATATTGGGCTTTTCATCGCCCAGGAGGGGTTCTCCCAGCGATCGGGCGAGGGGGATATTGCCCCGACCATCGGTAATGGCCACAATCACCACCTGACCAATATCTCCGGACTTTTGCGCATTGATCCCCACCCGTACCGCTTGGGTCAGGCCGTGGGCTAAGGGCGATCCTCCCCCGCAGGGCATTCGTTCGAGGCGACGACGGGCGGTGGTAATCGATCGCGTTGGGGGTAGCAGGACCTCCGCCTGTTCACCCCGGAAGGGAATCAGCGAGACCTGATCCCGGTTTTGGTAGGCTTCCGTCAACAGTTGCAGGACGGCTCCCTTGGCCGACTGCATCCGGTTTAAGGCCATCGATCCCGATGCATCGACGACAAAGACCACTAGCGCTCCGGCTTTCCGGGCCAGTCGTTTCGCCCGCACATCGCTCGACTCGATAAACACTCGCCGTTGGGGTGTGCCACTTCCCTGGCGCTGGACCTGACGGGCACGCCGCGCTTTTTGGTAGGGGGCTGCGGCTCGCAGGGTGGCATCCACGGCAATGCGCAGGGTATTCCCTTTGGGCAGCACGGGTTTGACATAGCGGCCCCGATCCTGGGAGAAGATCAGGCTGCGGCTACCCGATTTCCCGCGCCGATAGGCTTGTTGGGCGAAGTACAGCACACTGGGGTCGAGGACCACGCCTTCAGGATCAAAGACAAACTCTTCGGGAATGTCCAACGACTCCTGGTCTTCGGGTTCGTCGGGATTTTCGTCCTGTTGCTCGTCCTGATCGCGATCGCTGTCGTCTATATCCTCCGGCGGCGGTGGCGGTGGCGGCGGTGGGGGTTCGGGCGGCGTTTCCACCACGGTGGCCCTGGGGATAATCACCAGTTCGACGGCGCAACGGAGGTCTTCGGCTTCCACCCGATTGCGACCTTCGAGGGCAGCGTGTGCCTTGGCCACCCGTACAGCAAACAGTTCCGCCCGGTGGCCCTGCACCCGACCCCGCACGGCTTCGGTCACCAGATACCCAATCTGCTCACGGCTGATGGTCACGTCCTTGAGCCATTCCCGCGCCAGAATGATTTGGGTCTTCAGGTCCTCCAAATCGTCCGTATATTGCTGGAGAAACGCCTGGGGAGAAGTGGCATAGTCCAAAGCTTGCGCCACCGCCTGCACCCGTTGATCCAGACCTAAAACCCCATCGGCAGACAGGGCGATCGCAATGCGATCGAGCAAATGCTCCCGGAGTGGCCCTTCTTCTGGGTTATAGGTGGCAATAAGGAGCGATCGGCAGGGGTGATCGACACTAATCCCTTCCCGCTCGATCACATTACGCCCTTCCGTGAGGGCATTGAGCAGCAGGTTGGCGATCTGGTCATCCAGCAGGTTGATTTCATCGAGATACAGGACGCCGCGATGGGCCTCGGCCAGCAAGCCTGCCTGAAACACGGCTTCCCCCTGCTTAATCGACTGGGCCACATCGACAGACCCCAGCAGCCGATCCTCGGTTACCCCTAATGGGACTTGCACAAAGGGAGCCGGAATGATTGCTGTGGGCGTTGTTTCCGGATTGGCCCCGGTTTCGGCTTGCCATTCCGCCACCGACGCATTCCAGTAGGAATCCTTGACCACCTCGATCGGCGGCAGCAGCGCATGGAGTGCCCGCGCCATCACCGACTTGGCCGTGCCCCGCCGCCCCGCAATCACCACGCCACCCAAACCCGGATCGATCGCGGCTAGGAGGAGTGCCAGCTTAATGGCTTCCTGACCCACGATCGCGGTCAGGGGGAATTGGGGGAGGGGGGAGGTTAACACAGGCATAGGG
>NZ_JBRCAD010000069.1:0-7443 GCF_053493415.1 Trichothermofontia sp.
CCCCTAGCCCCACATCCCCATCTGCTGACCCGACGTTAGACCCATCACAAACAACACCTGGTAACTCCCCACCCCCTGACTCTCCACCGAGTAGCACGGAATAGCTACGTTTTGCCCCCTCGGGCCAGCAGGCGTCGCGATGGCCCGAACCAGAAGACCCCCCCACCTACCCGATCAGGCCTCGCTGACGCTGCTTGGTGAGGGCAATGTCTAAGACACCCTGTGATCCAAGAATCCCCGCGCCTTTAGGCCGGGGAGTTGTCAAAAGGACGGGCTTACGAGGATTGGGCGTTCACTCTGCTTATTAGCCCTTGATGAACATAATCTCCCCACAGGCGGGCTAAGTCCCGTGCCCGCTGCCGTCCCTCCGTGGCGACCTGGTACATTCGGCGCGGACGCCCCCGACCTTCCACCTTTTTCCAGTACCCCACGATCGTCATCTCATCCTCTAGAAATTTCAGAGCACCATAGAGAACCGTATCCGATAGGCGATAGGCGGGGTAATGGTGTTCCAATTGTTGAATCAGTTCTGTCCCGTAGGAATCCCGTTCCAGCAAGACCGATAGGATGTAGCACACCGCCAATTCTTTATTCAGATAGATAGGCGGCGGGTCTCGGAAAAACTGATAAATGTCTTCAAACTTCATGGTAAGCAGGTCCATGTGTTCAGACTGAAAACCAAGGGTGGCGGCTCCAGGTGCCCAGCAAGCACCATTTACTTTTACTTCCCTGGTGGCGGACGCGATCGCAAGCATCGCCCCCACTTGGCAGAGACATTCCCCTGCTATCAGGCAGCCAACGTAGCCTACTCTAGAGCAGCTAACAGTAAATTTCTGTTTCCTGGGCAACCTAAAGACCGCAATTATTCCCACCCCGTCAATGGGGTGGGAGGACCGCAGGCACGCTCACTGAACACAATGGTTTCCTGGACTATCTCTGGCCTGGGACAGGAAAGGCGGCAAACCCACTCAACCGGGGGTGATATCTAGGCCACCCGCAGAGACCTTAAGGTTGACTGACTTCTCCCAGTCTTATGACCGTGCCCACATGTCCCTTGGCTCGTCTCAACTTACATGGGAATGTTCAACCCACTGGTTAACTCTTCCATCTGACGCCGCATCTCGGCAGTTGACTTGTTATAGGCATCCTTCATGGCTGTAGTGACGAGATCCGACAGGACTTCCGCCCCTTCGCTCAACGCATTGGGAGAAATTTCTACCCGAATTGGCTCCTGATTACCCGTCATGACAACCTTAACGAGGCCACCGCCAGCTTCCCCCTCGATCTTCATTTGTTCGAGATCTTCCTGAAGCTTCTTGGCCCCTTCTTGCACTTGCTGTGCTTTCTTAAAGGCTTCTGCCAGTTCTTTCATTTTGCCAAGACCGAAGCCGAATCCTTGCCCTTGCCCTTGTCCTTTGGTCATAACCTTGTCATCTGTACTGCAATGAACACTTTAGCATTCCCATTCACCCTGACTAGGGGAGACTAGGCCGGTTGGAAATCTCCTAGGATCTTAACCTCTGGTTTTAACGATAATGACCAGTGTTCGGCAACTCGCTCCTGAACGTGGGTAATGAGCCGGAAAATGTCATTGGCAGTGGCATTACCGCGATTCAAAATAAAGTTGGCATGGCGCTGCGCCACTTGCGCTCCACCAATTTGATGGCCCTTCAAGCCCGATTGTTCGATTAACCAACCCGCCTTATAGGGGTGGGGATTGCGGAACACACTGCCACAACTGGGGAGGTGATAGGGTTGACTGCTCTTACGCTGTTCGAGGTTTTGACTGGTGGTGGCCATCAATTGCTGGGGATCAACCCCTGGTGCAAGTTGGAACGTCGCCTGAACAACCAGTTGCGGAATACTTTGGAGACGGGAACTCCGGTAGCTGTAGTCTAAATCCTTGGGGGTCAGTTCCGTTAGACTTTCCTCCTGGTTGAGGACTTGGGCACTCACTAGGCGATCGGCGGCACAGGCGTCATGGGCACCCGCATTCATCACCACGGCGCCACCGACAGTACCGGGAATCCCCACGGCCCACTCCAACCCTTGCCAGCCCCGTTCTGCTGCCCGCCAGGCTAACCGGGCGATCGGTTCCCCTGCCCCAACGGTCACTTGTCCGGTTGTCTCATCAAAGTGCATGTGCCGCAGATGCCGGGTACAAATCACCAATCCCGGCAGGCCGGAATCACTGACCAAGAGATTAGACCCGGCTCCCAGCAGCGTAATGGGCAAGCCTTCCCGATCGGCCCAGGCCACACTAGCGGCTAGATCAGCAACCCGTTGGGGTGCGGTGTACCATTCGGCTGGTCCCCCCACTCGGAAGGAGGTGAGGCTGGCCAGACGCACATTGGGTTTGATCACACAGTCGGTGCCTGGCAACTTCAGGGACGTTCTTTCCGGTTTGAGGATGACGAGGGGGCCCGTCGGTCGATCGTGGAGCGAGGATTTCGACTTCTCGGCAAGGGACCGGGTTGAGGATTGCAAGCTAGGAGGGTCGTAGGAGAGAGTCATGTTGCGTTCGCGAGGATGAAGGGTGAGCAAGGGGCTAGGACTAGCCAGCTAGGCCAGTAGGGCGGGATCGCGTTGCACGACTGGTGAGTGAGCAGCAGCGGGCGATCGATACCGTGCCACCAGATCGGGAATCACCTGGTTTAAATTACCCGCTCCCAAAAACAGCACCAGATCACCTGCCGCTAGGGTTTGGCTGAGATAGGCCGTGACCGCTGCCAACGAGGGTTGATAGACGACATGGGGGTGATGGGCTTGTACCAGTTGGGCGACCTGTGGTCCCGTGATGTTGCCTGTATTCATCTCACCGGCACTGTAGATGTCCGTCATCACCACCAGATCGGCATCCCCAAAGGCTTGAGCGAAATCGGCCAGAAATGCCTGGGTGCGGCTATAGCGATGGGGTTGAAACACAGCTACGACCCGCTGAATAACCCCAGCTTCTGGCGCGTGAGGCCGTGCGGGTGTATCGGCCCCCGATATCGCCGAAATCGGCATACCCAGTTGTAGACGGGCCGCTGCTAGGGTCACCCGTAACTCGCTTGGATGGTGGGCATAGTCATCAATGAAAACCATGCCAGCAACAGTCCCCCGGTGTTCAAAGCGGCGGCGGGTGCCCGTAAACTCACCTAATCCCTGGGCAATCGTTGTAAACGGTAGCCCTAGCAACCGCCCAACCGCCACCGCCGCGAGGGCATTACTCAGGTTATGCGGACCCAACAGCCGTAGGGAAAGTGTTCCTAACCGCTGCCCCCGTTCCCAGACTTGGGCTTGGGTGCCGTTTGCTCCGTACTGCACGGCATCCACCGTGTAGGTGGCACCGCGGGTCGGGTCTAAGCTATAGCTAATGCTGGGCGGACAGTGCGATCGCACCGTGGGACAGTCGATACAGCCAATGACAGTTTGACACTGTTGGCTAAAGGTTTGGAAGGTTGTAACGACCTCGGCGAGGGAGGCGTAATGGTCGGGGTGATCCAGTTCAATATTGGTGATCACGCCGATCGTGGGTACCAGGCGCGTCAACGAACCATCCGATTCATCGGCTTCCGCCACGAGATAGGGTCCCTGGCCAACACGGGCATTCCCCCCCCAAGCATCCACTTCTCCTCCCACAATCACCGTGGGATCGAGGTTGGCGCGCCAGAGGAGGTAGCCAATCAGGCTGCTGGTGGTGGTTTTCCCGTGGGTGCCTGCCACCGCAATACTTTGGTAGTCCTGGAGCAGAGCAGCTAGCAGTTCCGAACGATGAAAGATCGGACACCCCAACGCAACGGCAGCTTGATACTCGGCATTGGCAGCCGCGATCGCCGTGGAGCAGATCACCTGGGGCAAGTTGGGTTGTGGGCGAGCGGCTTCTTGGTCAGCCTCTGACCCTTGGGCTTGTTGCTCCAGGTAGTGAGCATCTTGTTGCCAGACGACCTGTACGCCTAGGGATTGCAGTCGTTCCGTAATCGGGTTAAGCCGCAGGTCTGAACCAGAAACCGGTAGCTTACGTTTTGCTAGGACGTAAGCAAGGGCTGACATACCGATCCCACCAATACCGATAAAGTGGAATGGCCTGCCGCTGAAGTCAATCGAATTCAGCATCCTCGCTCCTTACACACCACACCAATAACACGCGATATCATACAGGAAATTTTTTTAACATGTGAACCTGTTTCCTTCCCGGCGGGATGATCACACTTGGGAAGCGAGTTCCAGTCCTCTCTATTCAAACCTAATCGCTACGGGCCAAAACAGCCCTAGCGTATACCCCAGTCTGCCCAGATTGCTCCGTCGATGCCATTATTGAGCCTCTTTGTCTTTTGTTCCTTAGCCTCTGCACTGTAGTCTCTGCACTGTTGGGAGAAGGGTATCCGGAGGGTTTGGGGCAGCCAGTGGGTCAGCCTGCCACAACGATGAATTGGGACGATCACCCCTAGTTTTGGGAGGTGTCTGGGCCGCATTTTGACTGTGGTTTGCCAAGGGGGGGCCGGTTGGACCTGGGAGCCACGCTTTCAGGTTTGGCCACGGACGATCGCTGGTCCGGCTCTAGTCTAACCAAGCTTTTTCCAGGGAGGGATAGCGGCTCGCCGCCTCTGACCTGGGGACGATCGCTCCCGATTGTCTCAGCCGATGCCGTCCCACGCTCCCCCTGGCTCCGACCTAGCCCCTGTGCTTTCCCCCTCCCCCTAGGGAGCCGGGGAGGCAAACGGCTCCTGGCCTGGGGTCAGGCTACGGGTGGTCAAGCATTCTGCCTAGGGGGGCCTCTGGGTTGCAGCGATTCCCTGGCGCAATTCCCTGCAACCCGGTTCGACCACCCAGGCAGGGGCACCCAGGAACTCTCTGGATCATTGCCGCGCGATCGCTGATCCCCGGTGGGGAAGTTCGGGATTTTCCCGCCGAAGCCCGTACCCCTTTGCGGTATGATCGGGGTCATTACCAGGCTTAATCAAAACTGATTGAATTTTAGAGGGTAAGACGCAGTGGTTAGAGTCGCAATCAATGGGTTCGGACGCATCGGGCGTAATTTCTTGCGGTGCTGGTTGGGCCGCGAAAACTCCAATTTAGAAGTGGCCGCCATCAACGACACTTCTGACCCCAGAACGAATGCTCACCTGTTGAAGTATGACTCCATGCTGGGGACCCTCGAAGGCGTTGACATTGTTGCTGACGATAATTCCATCACGGTTAATGGCAAGACGATCAAGTGCGTTTCCGATCGCAATCCGGAAAACCTGCCGTGGCGGGAATGGAATATCGGTTTGATCATCGAAGCCACCGGGGTTTTCGTTAGTAAGGAAGGGGCCTCAAAGCATATCAATGCCGGGGCCAAGAAGGTGCTGATTACGGCCCCAGGTAAGGGTGCAGACGTGGGCACCTTCGTGATGGGGGTCAACCACACGGATTACGAACACGATCGCTATGACGTAATCAGCAACGCCAGTTGTACGACTAACTGCTTGGCTCCCGTGGTCAAGGTGTTGCACGAACAATTCGGCATCATCAAGGGCATGATGACCACCACCCACAGCTACACGGGGGATCAACGCCTGCTGGATGCCAGCCATCGCGATGTGCGGCGGGCACGGGCGGCGGCCCTAAACATTGTCCCCACGACTACGGGTGCGGCGAAGGCGGTCGCCCTCGTATTGCCGGAACTGAGTGGGAAACTGAACGGGATTGCCCTGCGGGTGCCCACGCCCAATGTCTCCGTTGTCGACTTTGTGGCCCAGGTGGAAAAACCGACCTTCGCGGAGCAGGTGAATGAAGCCCTACAAGCCGCCGCCCAGGGTCCCCTCAAGGGCATTCTGGAGTACAGCGACCTGCCCCTGGTGTCGATCGACTATCGGGGCCATGATGCCTCGTCGATCGTCGATGCCAGCCTGACGATGGTGATGAGCGGTGACATGGTGAAGGTCGTCGCCTGGTACGACAACGAGTGGGGCTATAGCCAGCGGGTAGTTGACCTGGCTGAACTCGTGGCGGCCAAGTGGCGCTAGGCTAGCGCTGCCATTGCCACCTTACTCCCATCCCTGATCGGAGTTTGGGCATCCTACCGGTTTCTACCCGAAGCGGCAGGATGTCCTAAAGTTGCTTTACCCCAGAACAATTGGGGTAGACGGGTTACCGAGTCCTCAGCATACCAAGGGGTTGGGTACCCCCAATCCCTTCCGGATAACCGACACGTCCGATAAACCCACCCCGCCAGAATTTTGAATTTTGAACTCAACACCCGTCGCAAAATTTTCTACAGAGTCTTGACGTTCTTCCCCTAATCAGCCACAATGGGAAACTGCGGTGCAGCACCGTCTATGCGGAACTGGCGGAATTGGTAGACGCGCTAGATTCAGGTTCTAGTGTCTGATAAGGACTTCCGGGTTCAAGTCCCGGGTTCCGCATTACAGCCAGAAGGGTCACTCCTATAAACCTTTATCCCTCGCTAATGTTAACCAGCCTGCAAAATCCGCTGGTCAAGCAGCTACGCAAACTTCAGCAAGCTAAGGAACGGCAACGCCAACACCAATTTTTGCTAGAGGGTACCCACCTCATCCAAGAGGCCCTGGCAATCGGTTATCCTCTACACACCGTTTGTCATACCGAAGCGTGGCAAGCCCGTTATCCCGATCTGTGGCAGCAGGTCACCCAACGGGCGGGACGGGTGGAGTCGGTCAGCCCAGCGGTGTTGGCGGCGATCGCGACAACGGTGCATCCGGATGGGGTTGTCGCAGTGGCCAGTCAGGGTCAACGTTCCCTTCCGGTACCGAGTCGCCCTAAGTTGGGCTTGCTGGTTGATCGGCTACAAGATCCGGGCAACCTGGGCACCCTGATTCGTACCAGCGTGGCGGCGGGAGCTGAGGGCATTTGGCTAAGTCCAGAGAGTGTTGAGCCTCACCATCCCAAGGTCTTGCGGGCCTCGGCAGGACAATGGTTCCGGCTCCCATTAACCGTAGTTCCGGACTGGCGATCGGCCATCGCCGACTGGCAGGCTCAAGGTATTCAGATTGTGGCGACCTGTCCCACGGCCTCGCTCGCCTATTGGCAGGCTGATTTCCGCCCCCCGACCTTGATCCTCTTGGGCAATGAAGGCGCTGGGTTGCCGACTAATCTTGTGGCTAGGGCCGATAGGCGGGTGAAGATTCCCCACTTCGGGCCAGTGGAGTCCTTGAATGTAGCGATCGTGGCAGCCCTGATGTTGTACGAAGTGCAACGCCAACGGCAGTCATGGATTGGCGATGGGAATTAACCCGCGTGATTAACCCGCGTGATCAACCCGCTTGATTAACCCGCTTGGTGTTGTAGGTATTGTTCAATATCTGCGATCGCCTGCTCTAGGTCGCTGGGATCAAAGCCAATCTCTGGGCGGGTGGATGAGCGGCCATCGGCAGGCGGCTGAACGGGGGATGGCTAGGGCCGATAGGCGGGTGAAGATTCCCCACTTCGGGCCAGTGG
>NZ_JBRCAD010000070.1:0-10358 GCF_053493415.1 Trichothermofontia sp.
GGACAAAGCTGCTTCAAGATCAATTTGACAAGCTTCGGGAATGAGGCTATCATAGAACATCATTTTTTATTTGTTAGAGGACAGAATACTGCATTCTGTCCCTTTTTTCCATCGCTTAACCTAACTTTCAACACTTCTGTAATCGTAGGTGTACTCATAATCTAAAGATCCTCCGGATAGGAATAGTTATTTTCAGCACAGATTTGTTTAATCAAAGGTACACATTTCTCCTGCCAGAATTGTTCCATCCGTTCCATGATGCCGTCTCGCTTGTTTTTACCATAGGTAAGGTAAGCATAGCGTTCCCTAGCTAAAACTCGATAGATTTGTTCAAAATCATTTTTATACAGAAGTTTTTGAATTGCCAGAAACTGCGCATTAATTTCTTTGCGTTTTGGAAATCTGCACTTGACTAGCCTATCCTCTGGGTCACGGAATAAATACGTTCTGAGCGTAAGAGGCCGGAAGAGATTCTCGCTAATAAACTGAAATAAAACGCGACGGCTATTCCTGTCTTCCCAAAAAGTTTGAACCTGCTTAGCTTTGATCGAACACCCTTGTTCCTGAAGCGCACGGCTAATGTCTTCAAAACTCTGAGGCGGATCACAACACATACGGAGGCGTCGCAGGGCAATAAATTGCAAATTACATAGTGGGTATTTGGAATGACAACGTTTGCGGAGTTTGCCTTGATTATCCTGTCGAATAGCTTCTGCAATCGAAGATGTTTGGGAATGCCCATCTAGTACTAGAATTTGCTCACATAAAATATCTAAAAGAATTGGGCGAATTCATCATTGACTATTGAATAAACCCCTTGCTCACGAATTCCAAACTGTTGAGCAATCGATGTGGTTGGTTCGGGATCTAACGATTGAAGTTGTCTAAGGATTGTTCGCGAAGCGATTTCTACAATGGGAATGCTGACCCCATCTCTGGCAACAACGCGATCGTCAATCTTGCTCTTAATTAGATCAATTAAATATTATGTTTCTGCTGCAATCTCAGGACTCGGCTGAAAACCCATTTCTCCGAGAGGCAGATTATCAAGATCAGACAGCGTTGGCAAACCAGGGTTTATCTCAGGATTTGGGTCCGCGATCGTATTGATCAATGGTTCATCATTCTCTCCTATCGTTTGATCGAGTGATTGGGGCGTACTATAAATTTCTTTGGCTAGTTTCTCCTGTAGCCATCCATCTAAACTCTTGAACGTTTTATTTTTAATAACAGTAGTGATATGAAAATTCTCTTCATCTGATGAATAACTAGACTGTTGCTCTCGATAATTAACATCAAATTCATGACATGTTTTTAGAAAATAACACCAAATTTCAGAAGATGCTTCCTCTGCAAGCTCTTGAGACACATACTCGTCAATTCCCCTTTCACGCAAAAATTTCAAAGCATGTTTTTGATATGACTTCTTGAACTCCTTATAAATCAGCAAAAGAGAAGCATCATTGCTACGAATACAACGGAAACCACTTTGGTAAATATCCTTTAGAAACTGACAAAGTGCTTTATCCAGATCAGTCTGTGGCGGGTATTTTTTAACAAACGCCTCTAAAGCTTCTAACTTTTCCTGATTCCCGCCACCCTGCTGGGTATCGTCTGTTGCCGCCGGGTTGCACATGGCCAGACACAGTATTGATCTTACAGCAGCTAGCATAGCAACCTCTTATGGGCTAATCAAGTTATGGGCTAATCAAGCAAAACCACGATCGCGTCAGATCCGGCTCTGTGGCAAGATCAGTATCGTCATCAGCCCCCTGCCCGTACTGAGCGATAAACGCCGGTTGGCGATCGATGCGCGAAAACGGCAACGACTCCAACCGCACCCCCCCCCGTTCCGCCAAATACACCCGCAGCCGCTCCCCTTGCGGTTCCCCTCGCCATGCCGCCGCCAACCGAAAGAAACTCGGTACGATCCCCAACTCCTGGAACCGAATCGGCTGCGTCAGCCCACTCTCATTCAGCCGATCGATCACCTCAAAACACCATGCTTGATACCCTTGCAACCGTTGCAACGCCGCCCCAAACGTTACATTCGCCACCACCGCCGCCAACGGATGCATCCGCGCATTCAACCCAAACTCATTCACCAACCCCAACCCCAAATCCCGCCGCTGGCGATCGGGATGCTGCGTCCACCACACTAACTTTTGGTACAGTTCCGCATTATCCGTCAGAATCGCACCGCCCTCCCCTGCCCACACCGACTTACCCACCGTAAACGACACCACGATCGCATCCGCCGCATCACTCGCCGGTCGTCCCCCCCGCAACGCCCCCAAACTCTGTGCCCCATCGGCGATATACCACAACCCATAGTCCGCCGCGATCGCCCGCAATGCCGCACTATCACAGGGATTGCCCAAAATATCCACCGCCAAAATCGCCCGCGTTTGGGGCGTAATCGCCCGCCGCACCGCCCCTGGGTCAAGCGTTAGCGTATCCGCATCCACCCCCGCAAAAACGGGTCGATTCTGCAACAACAACCAGCCCGCCAGCGACGCGCCATAGGTATAGGGCGTCGTCACAAACTCAGCCCCTACCAAATCCAACGCCCGCGCGATCGCCCATAACCCGATCGTCGCATTCGCCACACACAGCGCGTAGGACTTCCCCGACCACGCACATAACTTCGCCTCCAACGCCGCCACCGCCCCCGATCCGCTCAAATGCATACCCAGTTGCTCCGGACAGTCCGCCACCGTCTGCCAATAGTCCGCGATCGCCGTGCAGGCCAGATCCGTCAAAGCGGCAGGCATCGAGGTTGGGGCCGTCAGGTTAGGCGATGGAGATAAGCAATGCATGGAATCACCGCAATCATCAAAAATCTTGTGGGATAGCTGTCTTGTGGGATAGCCGTCCCGGCTGTCTTGTGAGTCTTATCAAGGGCAGGCAGGATGCCTACCCCACAAGAAGATTTTGGGCAATAGCATCGCCTTACAAATTCGCTTGGGGCTGGTATTCCGCAATGCGGCGATCGAGTTCCGTGGTATTGAGTTCCCCCGTGGCGCGATCGACCAACCCTTGTAAATGCGGCGGAAACGGATAGTCGGCCAAATGCCCACACCACGGGAAAAACGACTTCGACGAACACGCCTTCAACGCCCAGAGATCGCTATAGATCGCCGATACGCGATCGACCGTGATACTTAAATCATGTGCCGCAAACAGAATCCCCTCCGGGGATAATTCCCCCTTCAACAACAGCGCATTACTCAACGCCGCCCGAATATGACGCGGATTAGCGCCCTTGGCCGCAAAGACCTGCGCCGCCGCCTGAATTGCCGGGTGATCGGCTCCGATTGCCGGTAAATCCGGTGTCACCCGTCGCGCCGTCGCCAGCACGATCGCCGGATAGTCCTGGGCCAGCGGTTGCAACACTGGAATCGCCATAAACCGCGATCGCATCGCCGCCCCCATCCGCCACGGGCAATTAGTGGTTGCTATCAAGAGGGACTGTCCCCGCCGACTTTCATCCGCCAACGCCGTCAGCAGGGCCGCCGCCACCGCCCGCGTTGCCCCCGAATCGCCATCAAAATCACTGCGCTCTAGGGGTAACGCCTCTGTAATCTCATCCACAAATGCCAGATTCGGCACCCATTCCCGCAACACCCGCTGCTGTAACTCCGCCTTCCGTTCCGTCTCCCCGACAATCCCCGTCTTCGGACTGTGCATTTGGTACGCCGCCACCCCCGCCTGCCGTGCCGTGATCAAACTCATCTCCGTCTTACCCGTGCCCGGTGGCCCCACCAACAACACATTCGCGGGCATTGAGGGGTTACCCGCCGCCAGCGCCTGCGCCAACTGCTGCAAAATCGACTGGGGATAGGCACTATTAATCCCTTCCAACGGGCGATCGCTGCTCACCCGCGATGTATCTAACACCGTCAAGGTTTGCTCCGAGAGCGCCTGGACATCAATACTTTTCTGGGCCACCAATTCCCGTGCCGTCAGCGGCTTACCGGTGCGATGGGAAGCCCGCAGCAGCGACTCCAAGCCTTGGTTCGGCGTATTCGAGGATAAAAATGCGGCTTGCTCCCAAGTCAACCCCTCACCCAGTTGGGCCTGCGGATAGATGCGCCGCAACGCTTGTAAAAAGACCTGCTTCGCTGCGCGATCGGGTTGGGGCAGACGTATTGCCTGGAGCGCCGCCCGCACCAACGGATCAACCAGCGCCTCATCCTGGGTATGGAAAAGAATCACATTGCCACTTTTTCGCAACGCCAGACTTTGGGGCGTCAAGTGAGACAGTTCGATCGCCACAATCTGGGCATCCGTCTGGCCCCCGTGGGCGCAATAGGGCACCAAATGCTCACCGAACTGAAGCAAGAAACAAAACCGCAGTGGTTTCCCCCCTGCCCAAGTATCACCGCCCGTCGGCAACCAACACAGGCTGGCAATGCGACGCACCACATGGGGCACCTCCTGCTCATCCTGGGGAATGTCCAACAACTGATGGGCTTGCAACGCCCGCTCAATCACCCGGCGATCGGCATCACTCAGATCAAGCGCAGCATAGTCAATGCCTTCCGCCCGCGAGTAGGTCACCAATAGCATCCCCCAGCGATCGCGTAGCTGATCGCGCAAAATTTCCAGCAGCGGGGCAATGCGATGGGTCTGGGGATTACAGTCCAGATCTCGAAGATTGCGCCCTGACAGTAACAGCGCATGTTTGCCCTCCGCGATCGCTTGGCAGAGCGGCAACAGTGCCGCTGGCACCGTTGCCCAGTCTGGTCCTGGATGAGCGTTTAAGGACGGTTGGGGCAGTGTAGCAGTGGACATTGTAGTGACTCCAAGTGACTTCAATAAAACCGTACTAGTTGAGCAAACATAACGTTTCGCGATGTTAGTAGTCACGACTTCAGTCGTTGCCGGCTAAAGCCCGCACTACAAACCTTGCAGGCGTTGCCATGCTGGTAGTGACGACTTCAGTCGTTGCCGGCTAAAGCCCGCACTACGAACGTTGGAAAGATCTCCCTCCGTGATGAAATTCGACTAGAACCGTTGTTGTGTTTGTGGAGGTAGAGGCCGGGGCCGGGGTGACGCTGACTTGGCCGGCTTGGGGGTTGCCTTAGTTGGAGTTTTAGTTGGAGTTGGGGTCAGCCGTTGCCGCACAAAATCCCGCGCCGCATCCAGTTCGCAGATCCCCCCCGTAAACTTGCGCTCCGGTGGTCCCAGGCGCAATCCCGCCTCCACCAACGCCGCATCAAAGGCCGTGAGGATTTCCTCACAACTCGCATCACTCATGCCAATCAACTCCGTTGCCATTGTGAGGGGTTGCTCAGGATCAGTGCTGATCTCGGTCACCAGTGCCCGTCCCTGTTCATCCGTCGCCACCAAGCGCAGCAAACCATTCCGGGTAGTGGGTACATGGAGCGTCCCGAAACCCACCTTGAGCGCGGCTTGCTCACAGGCCAGGGAGATACTCTGAACCAATAGGGTTTGGTGTTGGCTTTCGAGCGTCTGGGTGAAGCTCTCTAGGGAGACCCGTGCCGCTTCTAGGGTAGTGGCTTGTTCTAGGGCCTGCCAGTCAGCATCGAGGGGATCATGATGGACATAGAGCGTATCGGCAATATGGGCAGCGACTTGCGTGGCCACAGTGAGTGGGACTTGCTGCTCCTGAGCCAGTTGCAGGGCTGTTTGTTGGAGCGAGTGAACCTGGGCACGGACCGCCGGGACGGGACGAACCCCCTGTTCCGGATGGGTCACTTGGGGCGTGAGGACCTGCTGGAGAATGCTCAAACCCACTTTGCCCAAATGGGTGGCACCTTGCAAGGTCAATTTAGCCGCCTGAAGGCCGATCGACTGTTGAAGTTGGGCTTGTTTTACACTTTGCTCAAGCGTACGACGACGAACAGCAGACATAGTGAACTCCTAGTTATGAATTGAGTGAGTCATCAGTCAGTAATCAAACCGAAAAACCCTTGTGGGGTAGGCATCCTGCCTGCCCTCCAGGACCCGCAATAGGGGAGTATGAGGCGAGCCACTCTGCCCAACTCCCCCATCGGTCAACCCCTAGTCAGGGCCAAGTTCCCGCTCCGCCCGACGGGCCTGAGCCGCCACCAAATTCCGGTAGTAATCCCGTTCCGCTGCTGTATCATCCGCATCTGGCTGAGGCCCCCGACGATCGGGCACAGGTTCATCGGCCATTACGGGGGTAGGCGGCGGATTGGGCAAGGGACGACGGGGCAGATTGCCAGCCGCTGCTGGGTCTGGGTCTTCGCCCTGAATCGCGATCGCCTCATAGCCCAACGCATCGTTCACAAATTTTGCCGTTGGTCGCCGAAACGGTCCCGCCCCTAAGGGGTGATTCGGCTGTGCCTCGTTATAGTTCGTCAGCGTTTGGTGATAGCGGGTATAACAGGCAGTAGCCTGCCGACCCGCCCGATTGTAACGACCTTCCCAGGCGATGATCTGGCCTTGCAAGCGCCAACGGGAGGCATGAAACTCTAGGAAAGCTAGGGATTCTAGGATCTGTTCCCCCCCAAAGACGATCGCCGCATCCGTCACTCCGGCCAGGGCAATTAACCCGAACGTCGTTACCAGGCGATAGGAAGCAAACCAATCCTCCCAGGCCAGCATCGTACCGATAATCATCGCGGGCGTGAAGATGATCATGACCATCCCTGCGACTTGCCACTTCTGAACCGGGGACAGCCCGCGCCGCACAAACTGTTGATACTCGGCCTCATCTTCGTCTGCCGCTAGGGCCGCTGCCGCCTCTTGAAGTCGGGCATGATGCAGTTGAATGGATAAGTAGATTTCCAACACCAGCAGCAAACAGGGCACAATCACCGTCGCCATGCGGGCAAACCACGAATCCTCCTCTGCTGCTACTTGGCCCGCAATGAAGTTCACCGGGGCATTGATCAGGAAAAAGTTGAGTGAGATCACCCCAATACAGCCTAGGAGGATCACGGTGTAGCGGATGGTGTCGCGGGGACCGGCGTCGGCAAACTGGGAAGCGGTCTGTTCCCACTTGCGCAGGCGTTGGCGTTTGATCGCAGCCCGTGTATTGGCCATGTTGCCGTAATCAGTCAGGCGATCCATCTCCGCCATCAAGCCATTCAAAGTCTGCTGAGTCGCCTGCCGGTGTCGGCGAACTTGGACGATTTGGGCTGCTCGTCGTTCCTGGCGATAGCGGTCTAGCGCACGGGCACGGGTACGGCGATCGCTTTGTACCCTCTGATCCTGGGCAGATTGATAGCGGACATCTTCCGAGTTAGGGGGACCTGCGTTGGGAGGACCGGCATTAGGAGGATCTGAATTGGGGGGTTCTGGCATAATTCCCTCCGGTATGACTGCTAATCTGAAATCGGTAAATGGGGGGAAGATTGTGCAAAAAATTGCCCCAAATAGGGGCAAATCTGGGTGCATTAAGGCTGTGCGATCCAATTGGCAACGGCACTGAGGGCCACTTGCGGCGCTTCAAAACGGTCATGCTGCACGGATTGGAAAATACCCAGGGTTTCGCTGCCGTTCACCAGCACCACCTTATCCGCTTGGAGTTTGGCGGGTGCAGTGGAGAAGGTATCTAACCCATCGGTAATAAAGACGGCATAGGTGCGGGGCGGCTGGCTCCAAGCGATCGGTTCTTGAAAGAGGACATGAGCACGTTCGAGCGATCGCTGAATATCGGTCGCTTGGCAGTTGCGGGGATGCTTGAGAATCGCTTCAATGGCAGGCTTAAGGCGTTCAATCTGCTGCTGGTTGGCCTGTTGTTGCTGGCTGAGTTGCTGCTGATAGGTATCAATCACCTGTTGGGCCGCACTCAACTGCTGCTGGTAGGTGGCCAGGTCCTGTTCGTATTGCTTCAACTGCTTTTGAATTCGTATTGCTTCAACTGCTTTTGAATATGAAAAGGATCGCCGCGATCGGTCTTGGGGCGTACCGGGGGATCGCCGATCGCGGGCAGGTTACCCAGGCGGGGCGGTTCGGCAAAGCTGGTCCGCACTAAGGGCACATCACTGCGATCGCAGATTTTACCAACCGCGATCGTGCCCCCATTCTGCGCGAGGGCATCCAGCACCGGTTTAATGTCGCCATAGGTGGCCGTGGCAATCCGGGAGAACCCCATGCTCCCACTTTGATCGACACCAATGAACACCGTACTCGGGGGTCGGACAGGCGCTTGGCGAGCTTGAATCTCAGCCCGAATGCGCTGGTACTGCGATTCCAGATCAGGATTGGGGGTAGCTCCATTAGTTCCCATTAACGGAACTTGACCATTAGGCTGGGACTGCGACTCTAGCCCCGGTTTGGGGGTGGCACCAATTGCCGTTTCTGAATTAGCCTTTTCACAGCCGACGTTGCCCAGGAAAGTTATGCTTAGCAGGAAAGCAGGGATTAGTGGATGGTTGTTCATTTGCACACCTTTCACGAGGTACAAACATCCATCTGCGCGTACAAGGCTGATTATGCAAATTTCATCTTGAATGCTATTAGTTCATGCGTTCTGTATGCGCTTATTCGTGCCGACTGATAACGATCGCAGCCTTCGCCTCGTTACGAATCGTGCGATCGCTGTTCAAAGCCTGCGATCGCACTATGCAGGGTGAAGTAGATGCGATCGGGGCCAAGGGTATCCAGCAATCCTGACTTTCGCAGTTGGGCGTAAAGATCCTGCTTAACACGCGCCAAGGCCATCGTGATTCCCCGTGCAGCCAACTCGTCATGGAATTCCATCAGCATATCCGCCGCCGTAATGTCGATTTCGGCAATCGCTTCGGCATTGAGGACGAACCATTCCACCGGGATTTTCTCGGCCTCGATCGCGGCGAGGGCACGGCGCTTGAAATTTTTCACATTGGCGAAAAAGAGGGGGGCATCGTAACGGTAGATCACCAGCCCTGGGATTGTCGTGGCATCGGGCCAATCGGCCAGTCAATCCCCCACGGGGCCGCCTGGGCGACGGTGGTGGCTCCTGCGTGGGGAGGGCAAAGTTGATAGGATGGGGGCAGCGATTCTCCTGGGGAGACGCTGCGCGATCGGGTGAATGGATGCGTGTCAGATGAGTATCGAACGGTGGACAGATGAGCGGTTAGATCAATTGGCGCAGTTAGTGGAGTCCAACAGTCGCACCATCCAAGCATTGGCTAACCTAGCGGCTGAAGACCGGCAGGAACGGGTCGAAATACTGCAAGAGATCCGCGATATCAAACAGGAAATTCGCGAGATCCAGCAGGAGGTCCGTGGGTTGCAGACTGAGAATCAGCGGATGCTGGATATTCTCCTAAACGATCGCCGCCAAGACAATCAAGACAGCCAGCCGTAAATGGCCGGGTTGCCGATCGGTACCACTAACCTTGTCCGATCGCTCCCCACTGGCGACTCAATCTGGGCAAACCCGTCGTCACCCCTCCCTGGTGATCATCGCGGGGGATAATTAGGGAAAGATCACCTGCACGCAATTACCTGAGCGAGAGAGGGAGCCACTATGTCTGCTGCGATCGTCACCACCTGGATTGTTAGCCTGAGTTTGGGACTGCTGGTTTGCCTGTTTATTTTCCGCATCATCCTGAGTTGGTATCCCCAGGTCGATCGCGATCGCCCCGCCCTGCGCTGGATCATTCTCCCGACGGAGCCGTTGTTAATCCCGACCCGTAAGGTGATCCCTCCCCTCGGTGGTCTGGACATTACCCCCGTGGTCTGGGTGGGAATTTTCAGTTTGCTGCGGGAGTTGCTGGTGGGGCAGCAGGGGCTGTTAACCCTGTGGAGTCGAGTCCACTAACCTTACGGGACTGCATCCATTGCTCGACAAAATTGGTGTAAATCTCCCCGGCGAGGAACGGCTCGGTTTCCAAGATCTTCTGGTGGAAGCCGATCGTTGTGGGGATGCCCGTAATCGCACACTCGCGCAGTGCCCGCCGCATCCGCCGGATCGCCGCTGGCCGATCTTCGCCCCAAACGATGAGCTTGCCAATCAACGAATCATAGTAGGGCGGAATCACGTAATCCGTATAGACATGGGAATCCATACGCACGCCAGGTCCCCCCGGTGGCAAATAAGCGCTAATGCGTCCGGGGTGGGGGCGGAAATTGTGATCCGGATCTTCCGCGTTGATCCGGCATTCGATCGCGTGGCCGCGCAATACCACCTGTTCCTGGCTAAACCGCAAGGGTTCCCCCTGGGCAATGCGGATCTGTTCAGCGATTAGGTCCAGCCCGGTGATCATTTCCGTGACCGGGTGTTCCACCTGAATCCGGGTGTTCATCTCCATGAAGTAGAACTCGCCGGAGCGATCGAGCAAAAACTCCACGGTCCCTGCGCCCACATAATTGATCGCCTTCGCCGCTAACACGGCAGCATGACCCATCTTTTGCCGCAATTCGGGGGTTAGGGC
>NZ_JBRCAD010000071.1:0-21053 GCF_053493415.1 Trichothermofontia sp.
CCCTCGCCCCCCATAGAGGAAGTTGTTGCCCGCCCCGCCCTCCAGCGTGTCGTTATCCAAATCTCCCCGGAGCGTATCGTTGCCTTCGTTCCCATTGAGGCGATCGTGCCCCTTGCCACCATAGATGAGGTCATCTCCCGCTGCGCCGCTCACCGTATCATTGCCGCGAAACGCAAAGATGATCTCAGCGGCGACGGTCCCCGTAAAGCTGTCAGGGCCAATGGTTAGTCGGATGTCCACGGTTTACTCCTTGTATTTCGATGCTGCGGCCTGAGATCAGCCTGTCCTACCCTAGGCAACCGCTCACCCCTAACGCCTCACCAGTTTGGGTGATTTTGTGGCTGGCGGCGGTTCCCCTAGCCAAGTTTGCTATCCTGGGAACTTAGTGATGATGGGGCGATCACCGGTTTAGCCCCGGAGCGGCTGGCTCCCTTAGAATCCCTTGAAAATATTCAGTGTGGGCAGATAGGATGCAGAACGAATATCGGCAACGGCGGGAACGCCTGATGGAGAAAATTGGGGGTGGGACGGCGATTTTCCACAGTGCCCCAACCGCTATTATGCACAATGATGTCGAGTATACCTTTCGCCAGGATAGCGATTTTTTCTATCTCACGGGCTTTGATGAACCGGATGCAGTTGTCGTGTTGGCGCCGCACCATGAGGAGCATCGCTATGTGTTGTTTGTCCGGGCTAAGGATTGGGAACAGGAGGTATGGACGGGGTATCGGCTGGGGGTGGACGCTGCCAAAGATGCCCTAGGGGCCGATGCGGTGTATCCGATCACGGAACTGGATGAAAAGTTACCCCAATATCTCGAAAAAGCTGAGCGGATCTATTATCGGTTTGGGCAGAATCAAGCTTTCAATGATCGAATTTTGCGCCACTGGCAGCAGCTCCTGCAAACCTACAATAAGCGAGGGACTGGACCGATCGCCCTCGAAGATCCGCGCTTTATAATGGGGGCGTTACGGCAGGTGAAGAGTGCGGCGGAACTGGCCCTCACCCGTGAGGCGATCGCCATCGCGGCAGAAGCCCATCTGCAAGCCATGCGGCAAGCTTGCCCCGGTCGCTATGAATACGAAATTCAGGCGGAATTGGAACATTACTTTCGGGTTAACGGGGCGATGGGACCGGCCTATCCGTCGATCGTGGCTTCGGGGCCAAATGCTTGCATTTTGCACTATGTGGACAATAACCGGCAGATGCAAGATCAGGAGTTGCTGCTGATTGATGCCGGATGTGCCTATCACTATTACAACTCGGATATTACGCGTACCTTCCCCATTAATGGCCGGTTTACGGCGGAACAAAAGGCGCTGTATGAGTTGGTTTTAGCGGCCCAGAAAGCCGCGATCGCGGAAGTGAAACCGGGCAATGCCTATGACCAGATGCACAAAGCAGCCGTGCGGGTATTGACGGAGGGTTTGGTGGAACTGGGCCTCTTAGTCGGTAGCTTGGATGAACTGATTGAGGCCGAAAAATACAAACCCTTCTATATGCATCGCACAGGCCATTGGTTAGGCTTGGACGTGCATGATGCGGGTATTTACCGCCAGGGGGAAACCTGGCAAACCTTCCAGCCGGGGTACATTACCACTGTGGAACCCGGACTCTATATTGGCCCGGAAACCCAGCCCGCTGAAGGGCAACCGGAAATCCCCGATCGCTGGCGCGGGATTGGCATTCGTATTGAGGATGATGTTCTCGTTACCGCCACGGGGCATGAAGTGCTCAGTGCTGCCGTGCCCAAGGAGGTTAAGGACCTAGAGTCTTAGTTAGATACCGGCTCAGGGCAGACAATTAAGAGGGGCGTATGGATATGCCGCAAGACGCCCTCAGTAATGGAGCCAAGGAAGAGGCGATCGATTCCCTTGCGCCCGTGGGTGCCCATGACCACCAAATCGTGTGCTGCGGCCTGTTGCCCAATCACCGTGGCCGGGAAGTCCTCTTCAATGAGTACGGTTGTGGCCGGGACGGCCCGTTGGGCCGCTGCTTGGGCCGCCGCCGCGAGGATCGCCTGGGCGGCTTGCCGTAAATCCTGGAGAAGCGTGTAGCTGTAGGGAAGTGGGCCGGGTCCCATCCAGCCCACTAGGGAAGGGGTGAGGGGATTTTCCAAGATGTGGAGCAGGGTTACCTCAGCGCCGATCGCCTGGGCCAATTCCAGGCCATGTTGCAGGGCAAGCTGACTACAGCTACTGCCATCGATCGGAATTAGGATACGCTGATACATTGCCGATAGCGCCTATGACGGTTGGGGTATGGGTGGGCATTGCCCCGCTGCTCAGGGGTAGGCCAATTCACGGGTAGTCTCAGAGCGATTGGCTGTGCTGCCCCTTGGGGCAGAGGGGCTGCCAACCTTGATGAACCACAGGGCACTCGCGGCCATCGTTATACACTGATACACACATTGACCGGAGCGATCGTATGCCCCATTATCAGCAAATTCTCAGCATCCGCACCAATGGCAAATCCCTACATAAGATTACCCGCCAAGTTGAGCAGATCGTCACGGAATCCGGTATCCAGACCGGATTGTGTACCCTCTTCCTGCGCCACACCTCTGCCAGTCTCATTATTCAGGAAAATGCCGATCCGGATGTCCTCAAGGATCTGGAAACCTTTCTGGCTAAACTGGTGCCCGAAGGCCATGCCTATATCCATAGCACCGAAGGACCGGATGATATGCCCGCCCACATTCGGACGGTCTTGACCCATACCTCGGAACAAATTCCAGTCCGACAGGGACGTTTAGTCCTTGGCACTTGGCAGGGAATTTACCTCTGGGAACATCGCCAACGGGGACATCACCGAGAGTTGGTGGTCCATCTTTCCGGGGATTAGGGACTAGGGGGTATCCCCCTGCTGGCCAACTGCTTTGACGATCGTCGCTTGATGCCACTGAGCCAAAAGTTATGCTGAGTTTTCTTCCCTTGCTACCCCTGGCCCAAACCCCGCCTGCACCGCCACCCCCCCAAGAGATTGTCCAACCCCAGGTTGTCCGTCCCTTACCGGGGCAGTTGGATACGGTGCCAGTGTTTAACAGTAACAGTCCGGAACTGGTACAGGAACCGGGGATTTTACTCTCTACCTTCCCGCCCCAGGGGAAACGGGTGCCGACCGCCCACCTGCATTTTCCCTTCCAAGGCCGCTTTGATGTCTTTGCCCACCATGTGGCGCGGGCCAAAACCCCGGATGACCTGCGCACGCTCTATATCGCTGGGTTGCTCTACAATCCTGGCGATCGCCCGGTGACGATCGCCTTGTTGCAGGCGGCCAGTTACCTCAGCCAACCCGATGCCCCCTTCATCCCCCTGCCCGCCGTGGTTGAGAATCCCCTGGGGACGGTGTTCGCAGGACCAGGGAGCCGGGTGATGGGCGATATCCTGCGGGGCCAGCGTCAAGCGATCTTTCCGCCCCAAATCCGAATGGCGCCGCGATCGTACCAACTGCTTTTTAATTTACCCATTCCTGTCAAAACCCTGGAGCCGCCCCTGAATGGCCGTTCCACCCTGATGCGGCTACGCAGTGATGGTCCCGTCTATCTGGCAAGTCTGGCCCAATTTGCAGCGGTGGATGCAACGGGCGAGGAACAACCGCCCGCCCTGGAGGCTTGGCAAACCCTGTTGACCACGGGGCAGTTGGCGGGACCGCGCGATCGTGCTCCGTCGCCGATCGGGGCGCCGGGGCCGATTGTCTACGGTCGGGTGGCGGGGGTAGCCCAGGGGTCCCACTGGCGGGCGCAACTGACCGATGCACCAAGTGCCCCCGATTTCACCCTGCCCGCGCCAGGGCAAGCGGTTTCCTATGGTCTGGCAACCCTCTATGGCGGACGCCTGGGCACGGGACAAAACCAAAGCGCCCGGATGCTGGTGCGCTATCCCGACACGGCCTACGAGGCCCACGGTAACTACGGCATCCAATACAGCCTGACCCTACCGTTGCACAACGCCAGCCCCAACCCCCAAACTGTGGTGGTTTCCCTGCAAACTCCCATTAAGGAGGATGAACTTAGCCAGAATGGCCTGCGCTTCTTCGATCCTCCCCCCGATCGCACCTTTTTCCGAGGGCCAGTACGGGTTAAGTTTGTTAACGATTTGGGGTTGCCCCAACTGCGGGATGTGCATTTGGTCCAAAGGCGGGGACAGCCGGGAGAACCCCTGGTCCAGTTGCGGCTGGGGGCCGGCGATCGGCGGTTAGTCAGTATTGAGTTTCTCTATCCCCCCGATGCCACTCCCCCTCAGGTGTTGACGATCGCTACCCTGGCGGCTGATTGACGCTGCTTGGTGAGGGCAATGTCTAAGACACCCTGTGATCCAAGAATCCCCGCGCCTTTAGGCCGGGGAGTTGTCAACCCTGGCGCACTGGGTTGCTTCCAGCGCGATCGGGGGCTGAACAATGGGCGGAACAGTTACGTGCTTTGGAAACTGATCCTGATACCGCCATGCGTTAGCTAGCATTCACCATCTTTCCTAACCTTACTGCTGCTGCCCCCTCCACCCACCCGCAAGGCTACCGAATAGGATTGTGGACCGTCACTAACTTAGTGCCATCGGGAAAAGTTGCTTCCACCTGCACCTCCGGCAGCATTTCCGCAATCCCGTCCATTACGTCCTCCCTGGTTAGGAGTGTGGTGCCATAGTTCATGAGATCGGCGACTGATCGCCCCTCCCGCGCCCCTTCCAGGATCGCTGCCGACAGATAGGCCACGGCCTCTGGGTAGTTCAACTTCAGCCCTCGCGCTTTCCGCCGTTCAGCCAGCAAGCCAGCGGTGAAAATCAGTAATTTATCCTTTTCCTGGGGGGTCAGTTGCATGGGGGTCTCTCCTGTTTGCTGCGGCTGCGGTATAGTCTACAGAGCTTGTGAGTCTAACAAGACTCGCCTTCCGGATCGGGTTGAATTGCCTCGGCGGGGTCACGCAGAGCGTCATCTAATCCCCTCAGGCTTGCGGTGAGTTTAGCCGAGGTTAATCAGCAAAATCCTTAAAATAAAATACTTAACGGTTCGACGGGAGCCGGCACCATTGCCCCCCGCAGGTCTAGTAATTGCACCAAGGCTAGATAGGCGATCGCCAGTCCTACGGAAATCACCCCCGTTACGATCGCCACCACTTTTTCACGGCCCATGACGGTCACCCCTTAAGATCTAACGTTAACCCGATATTTGTAAAGATTTGCAACTAATTATAGGATGCAAGTAGGGACATTGACGGCCTACCTGACGGAGTACTCCTTGCCAATGACCATTACCCCCCTCGCTTCGACTTTATTTTTAACTCTGCTGATGGCGATCGGCCTCTTCTTCTTCATCCGCGCCTCGGTCAAGGATCGCACAGAAGCCGAAACCCTCCTCTCCCCCCAGCCGGAAGACGCCCTCCTCACCCAGCTCGAGCAGTATTTCACCGCACGGGCCTATCGTATTGTCCAAGTAGACCCGGCCCAAAAGCAGGTCACCTTCAGCGGTGTTGTTGCCCCCAGTCTCGGTCTCGCGATCTTTTTGTCCCTGTTGGCGGCGATCGGGATTCTCTGTCTGGCCCTGGTGTTGTCGATGGTGCTGCCCCAGGTCGGTCCCCTGTGGTGGGGGTTGGTGTTATTGGCCCCGATCGCGGGCTGGTTCTATTGGCAAAAAGCCGGTCGTCCGGAACAGATTCAGGTACGGGTTAAGTCCCTCACCGCATCGCCGGCAGGTTCGAGTCAGCAAAGCGCGGTGACGATCGTTGCCCACCGGGATGAGCTAATCACCCTCCGCAACACCTTACCCCTGCAACCCCATGCCGACTAGCGACTGACTAGCGACGCCTGAGAGCGCGTGGAATCGCAACCAAGGTGGTGGACCCACAATAGAGAAAGGGAGGCATCGTGCGATCCCTCCCCGTGGTTTTGGTTATTCTTGAGTTTTTGGCGCAGGTGTTGCATTTGTTTGCGGTGCTGGCGCTGACGGGCCGACCCACCGCGTCCTTTGTGGTTACGCCCTTCCTGCCGGGGCGACTCCCACCGCTTCAATTGTCGAGACATGGATTGCTCCTTTCGTTAAGAATAGAAACACGAATAGAAAGCACAGATGGGTATTGACATGGGCGGGGCGAGGCTCGAACTCGCATGACCGAAGTCGCTACATTTTGAGTGTAGTGCGTCTACCAATTCCGCCACCCGCCCTTGGGGTTAGCTCTCCTATTATACCGAATCCGGTCTCCTTGGAGCAGGGGTAGGCCAGCCGGTTAGCTACCTGTTGACTGGAAAATCCTAGAAAGCTTACTATACAAGGGATACAGGACTTCGGGACAATCAGGGAAAAGGGGATGCCGTTGCCGATGATTTTAGAGATGAGGTGCATCCGGGGGATCTCGATTAATGGCACATCTGGGCAGCCATGCTCCCACCCTATCCGTTTAACGGTTCGACGAAGGCTCGGTGTTCCGGCGTACTGACCCCCTGCTGGAGAACGCTAAGGACCGCAGCCAGATCACCCGCCCGGAGGCGATCGCCAGCCAACCAAAGTCCTGGCAATTGCTGGCTCCGGTAAACCCCGTCCGCATCCGGAGTTAGGGTTTGATTCCTGCTACCAGATAAAACCAATCAAGCGCCTGACTATAGGTTCGCCAAACAATGTACTCCTGTGGCGGCAACTTGAGCAGCGATTCCGGTGTCATGACGAGCAATGCAGGATAGCGCTTACCATTTCTACTATACAAACAGGGGCTTGATTAGCCTCAATGCTTGTCAATTCAGAGTGTCTTAAAAAAATAAGGATGCTTATTGAAAAAAGCCTGAAATAGGGTAGTTTATTTTCGCAATAGAACAATTGATGGGAATGCCCTTAAGATAAAGAATAAAGCCTGAAGGTATACCGTTTGCACGAATTAGGTAGCTTTAGATGAGTGAACAACCAAGTCCGGACCGAATTTTGCAGACCGGGTTAGCCTTTTGGCCTGCGAAGGTTTTGTTAAGTGCGATCGAAATGGGCCTCTTTACAGAGCTAGCCCACGGGGCGCAACCCTTGACTACTCTGATGGGGCGGCTAGGTTTACATCCACGCTCAGCCCGCGACTTTCTTGATGCCCTGGTTGCCCTTGGCTTCCTCGACCGCACGGGCGATCGCTATGCCAATACGGTGGAGACGGACCTGTTTCTGGATCGTGCCAAACCTTCCTACATTGGCGGCATTCTCGAAATGGCCAACCATCGCCTTTATCCCTTCTGGAATCATCTAACCGAAGCCCTGCGCACGGGGCAACCGCAAAATGAACTTAAGGCGGGTGGGCCTGGTTTATTTGAAACCCTTTATGCTGATCCCGCTCGACTGAAAGAGTTTCTGGTTGCCATGACGGGGATTAGTCGGGGCGCCAACCTTGCGATCGCCCAGAATTTCCCGTGGCAGACCTATCGCTCCTTTGTGGATGTGGGCACTGCCCAGGGTGACCTAGCCGCCCAGATTGCCCAAGCGAACAGTCACTTGCGAGGCTTCGGCTTCGACTTACCCGAAGTGGCCCCCATTTTCGAGGAATACATCGCGACGCTGGGGGTTGGCGATCGGGTCACGTTTATCCCTGGTGACTTTTTCCAGCAGGAGCTACCCCAGGCGGATGTTGTGCTGATGGGGCACATTTTGCACGACTGGGATTTGCCGACCAAGAAAATGCTCATTGCCAAGGCGTTTGCCGCCCTTCCTCCAGGGGGGGCATTTGTGGTTTATGAGGCGATCATCGACGACGATCGCGCCAAGAATGCCTTTGGTCTGATGCTGAGCCTGAATATGCTGATCGAAACCCCTGGCGGTTTTGACTATACCGGGGCCGACTGCACCGCATGGATGCGCGAAGCCGGGTTTACCCAAATTCGGGTTGAACCCTTGGTGGGACCCGACTCAATGGTGATTGGCATCAAACCCTAATGGCTGTTACCGATGCTGAGCCGTTACCGATGCTGAGAGCGCCACACTTACCAATTCCGCCACCCCCCCTTCGGGTTAGCCCCCTGTTTAGACAACAGCCTGTCCCCCTGGATCAAGGCTTGATAAGCCGGACTGTTAGCCCAGCGATCGATTTCCCGTGCCCGCAGAACCGGGACCGGATGGGTTAATGAAGTTGTATGGACTTGTTTCAGGGCTTCCCCGATCGGGGTTTGGGTGGCTGAATCATAGGCCCGCGCCTGGGCTAAGAAGGCATCCACATTGAGCTGATTGGCAAGACTGGGGGACCCACCTGTCAACTTCATCAGCAGGGAAATAATGACTTTGGGATCACGGGCTACTAGGAGCGCCGCCCGATCGCAGGTCAATTCAGCACAACGTAGCCATTCCATGATCTGGGCTTGCAGGTTTTGGGCGATCGCGCCCCCAAAGCTAGGCAGTTGCCCCGCCGCCAGAATCATCAAGTTGGCCAGGGTCAGGTAAACGCCATGATCACACTTGAGGTGACCCAGTTCATGGGCCATCACGGCCTGGATTTCGTCGGGATTCAGCAACTCCAGCAGCGAGGTATGGATGACCATAAAGGGTTGCTTCCCCCGCATGGCAAAGGTGTAGGCATTGGGCACCGGATTTTGGCGCACGTAAAGCTGGGGTGGCTCCAATTCCAAGATCCGACAGGCGTCCAACAATAGCTGGTACAAATCGGGTAACTGCTGCTCCCCGACCAAAATCCCCGACGCAATATTGTCCAAATAGAGAAACTGCTCCGCCATCGGCCCCAGGAGGCTCCGGATCACGAAATCCAAGCCGGGAAGCTGCTTTAGGGCATTAGTCGCCTCCAAATCTAGGGGATGGCGGAACTGGTTGGCAGTGAGGCCCATTAAAGGCGGTTTAACAGAAGACATAGGTCAATAGGTCAGCAGGACAGCGAGGCATTGAAGGAAACCCCACGGGCAATCCTCCCATATTTGTACTGTACTCCAAGGCTATCTGTACTGTACTCCAAGGCCAAATGGGGCAACCGTCAACGATCGCGTGGACTGTCGGGGTCTGGGGACGTGAGCGGATTGAGCCTCGCAGGCTCGACACCAACCAACTACCAATGATGTTTTGTATAGCTGTCTACGAAGGGAGGGGCAAAACAAAAACTTTAGCAAAGCTTAAGATTGCGTTATGTGTCCATCCATGTCGGTTCGTTGCATTTTAGTAATATTTACCAGACCTTTATTTTTGCTGATTAACGTATAAGGTGTAGGTTCACCGATACCCCTTTGACTTTGATACCCCTTTGACTTTAAATTTGCTCGCTCTGATCGCTTTTGATAAAACCGAGGTAAAAGACATTATGACTTCCTGCCCTTGCTGTTCGAGCTTGATGCTCCGCCGTGTCCGACAGGGGAGGGTGTACTGGTTCTGCCGAACCTGCTGGCAAGAAATGCCACTACTCGCGGTTGATGCTCAACCCCCAACCCCTGGAGTACCCGTCCAAACGCTCAATTCAGTTAAAGATAGCGATCTAAAACATTTCTTTAATCGACACGAGATCAGTAGTGTGCCCAGAAAACAACTGATGCTGGCGGTGTAGCGATCGCTCAGGAGACGAGTTCTCGTTCCACGCCGGGGGCTATTCCACGTTCAATTTGTAGGCGAGTGCGCCTCACTCACTGGCCAGAAGCCTACCCGATGTTTTGTTTATCCCCGATTGCCTACCTCCAGCTTAGGCCAGATGATTGGGGCGGGGAGTGACCCAAACGATGGCGTTGCCTGACTATACCGTAGGCGCAGGATGGGTTGCTTCCCTGGTGGTGGGCTTTGCGTCGGGCGCTTGTCGCAACCGAGCCGATCCTTAGCTCGCCTGTAGGGCGCTAAGGGCGCGGGGCGTGTCCGTTGGGTCGATACCAGTTGTGGGGGCAGCGGTTTGGATGAGTTCGACCTTGTAACCATCCGGATCGGTAACAAAAGCAATGACGGTAGAGCCGTGCTTCATGGGGCCAGGTTCCCGGACAACTTGGCCGCCCTTGGCCCGAATTTCGTCGCAGGTCGCGTAGATATCCTCTACGCCGATCGCAATGTGACCATAGGCGGTTCCCAACTCATAGGTGTCAACTCCCCAGTTATAGGTCAGTTCCAGAACGGTGTGGTCCGCTTCGTCGCCATATCCCACAAATGCCAGGGTAAATTCTCCCCCAGGATAGTCCTTGCGGCGCAAGAGCTTCATCCCCAATACATCGCAATAAAACTGGAGGGATTTTTCCAGGTTGCCAACCCGCAGCATGGTGTGGAGTAATCGCATCGCTAACGCTCCTGTCTGAACAACGACTTCATCGATCGATATCGCGAATTTTAAGAAATGTAAAGAGCCACGGGCTGGGGTTGGGGCTGATGGGTCGGAATTTCAATGGTGAAGGTGGTGTATTGTCCTAGTGCCGAGGAACAATGCAGCCGCCCGCCATGCCGCTCAACTACAATTTGGTAACTGATCGCCAGTCCCAGGCCAGTCCCTTGACCTACCTCTTTCGTTGTAAAGAACGGTTCAAAGAGTCGTTGTCGTATTTCCTCAGACATGCCCATACCGTTGTCTGTAATTGTAATCCTAACCCAGTCTGGTTCCACCAGGACGGTTGTCTGGATGGTAATTTGTGGGGCTGGGACGGTTTGCAACACGATGGCATCCTCTGGCTTGTCAGCTTGGGCTGGAGTTAGGGTGGCCGCGATCGCATCAATGGCATTACTTAATATATTCAAAAAGACCTGGTTGAGTTGTCCGGCGTAGCATTCAATCAGCGGTAGTTCGCCATAGTCTTTAATAACTTTTATGAGTTTAATTTTAGAAATCGTTTTTAGCTTATTCTGTAAAATAACTAACGCATTATCAATTCCCTCGTGAAGATTTACGGTTTTAAGATCGGCTTCATCCAGCCGCGAGAAATTGCGCAGGGAGAGGACGATCTCGCGGATGCGATCGGAACCCATTTTCATCGAATTCAGTAGCTTTGGCAAATCTTCCTCCAGGAAAACCAGATCAATGGCTTCAATTTTGGTTTTGATCGCGGCAGGTGGCTGGGGAATTTCCCGTTGATAAAGCATGACCAGATCGAGTAGATCTTGAATATAGCGACTGGCATAGTCAAGGTTGCCGTAGATAAAATTAACTGGATTATTGATCTCATGGGCAACGCCCGCGACCATTTGTCCTAAGCTCGACATTTTTTCGGTTTGGATCAACTGGGATTGGGTTTTCTTGAGATCCCGTAGGGCTTGTTTTAATTGTTGATTTTTCTCCTGTAATTCTTCCGTACGCATCGCCACACGATGTTCCAGGGTATGACTATAGTTTTCCAATTCCTGACGTGAAGCTTTCAGGGCACTGGTCATTTTGTTAAAGGTCATGGCTAAGGTCCCCAACTCATCCTTCGCGTCAACCGGTACTTTTACATCCAGATCGCCTGTGGCAATACGATCGCTGATGGCCGTTAGCCGTTGAACCGGGATGGCAATATGTCGCCGCAGGAGGAACGCCATGAGGATTGCCAGGAGTAAGGCGATCCCCCCGCCGAGCAACGTTTGCCATTGGGCCATGCTTAGATTGCGGTTGCTACTTTGTAACTCGGTAGCCAATGCTTGTCGTTGGTACTCAACGATTTCCTCCAACAGGACCAACATCTCCTCTGCTAGGGGTTGAATTTGGCTTTGATAGAGGAACAAATCCCCCCGATAGCGATCACCTTCCGCGATCGCCATCACCTGGGGCACCAATAATAAAAACTGCTGCCGATGCTTTTGGATGGCGGTCATCATCGCTTGCTGGTCACGGGTTAGGAATGCCTCTTGTTGCCTTAGAGCTTGCCAGACGGCCTCATTTTGCTTGACGTGGGTGCTGTAGGCAAACCGAAAGGTGGGTTCGCGGGTCACAGTATAACTTTGTAAGGCTGCCGTCATCAGCGAGAATGAACTTTGAAACTCAGATAGCTGCTGAAGTAGCTGCATATTGACAATGGAAGGCGATCGCTGAGTTTGGACAACGAGTACCTCGCGAATATCCTGGAGAATAACTTGGGTAAGAACCTCCCCCTCTTTTTCTAGCAGATTTAAGGCGGGCTGATTACGGGAAGGATGGTCACGCAGAGTAAAAAGTTTGTCTGGTAGTGATGACCAATCCTGATATTGTTTTTGGATCTTATCGAGCCTCTGATCGTTACCGACCGCATCCAGAGTTGCTAACAATTGTTCCAGATTACTAAGATGTTGCTCAAAGGCTTGACGCGAGTTTTGGTATTCATAACGGAGTTCCGACTCTCCTGTAACCAGATATCCTCTGATGTTAGATAACATACTCATTAGCTCTTCCTGGGCATAGGAAGAGGCCAGAACTGTCGGCATCCGCAGGGCTTGGGTTCGTTGAATGTGTTGGGTTGCCTGGATACTGCTCCAATAGTTGCGGCTAACCACCAGCAAGGTTACACTCACTAAAATGCCAAAACTTAGGTTCAGCTTCTGCCGAATACTGGTTGGATAAAACTTCAGGAGTAGATTTTTCAGAAAAATCATATCAGTATCATTAACTTGATTTAATAACAAAAGGGGGAACCATCGGGAGAAAATACAGCCCTTATTCCCCATATGCTCAGACATTTAAGGATGGCTAGGGTCCCTACCGTTAAGGCGATTGAGTGACGGTATTAATCACAAAGCTGGAAAAGCCTAACTCGTTGACACGGTGCCATTGGTAAATTTGTTCGCGGAACGATCGCCATTGTTGATAGACCTGCCTAAAGGTGGGGTTTTGGGCCGACTGTTCTTCGTAAAGGGCTAGGGCTTCTCGCTGGGCAGCCTGGAGGATATCCTGACTATAGGGCAAGAGGCGGGTACCTCCCAAGACTAGCCGTTGCAAGGCTTCCCCATTGACCGCATCGTAGTGGGCCAGCATCCTCAAGTTGGCGGCAGCGGCGGCGGCTTGGAAGATATCTCGGTACGCCTGGGGAAGTTGCTGCCACTGTTGCAGGTTAACTTGAAATTCATAGGTTGTACCCGGTTCCCACCAGCCGGGGTAGTAGTAAAACGGGGCAACTCGGTTCAAGCCCAACTTCTCGTCATCGTAGGGACCCACCCATTCTGCCGCATCCAGGGTGCCCTGCTCCAACGCCGCAAAAATCTCATTGCCCGGTAGGACGACCACCTCTGCCCCTAGCCGCGTCATCACCTGCCCCCCCAGGCCAGGAATCCGGATTTTCCGGCCTTGCAAATCCGCTGGCGTATTGACTACTTGCTTAAACCAGCCCCCCATCTGGGTGCCCGTACTGCCCCCTGGAAAGTTAATAACGCCAAAATCGGTATAAATTTTTTGCAGCATCTCCAGGCCCCCGCCATAGTACATCCAGGCATTTTGTTGCTGGGCGTTGAGGCCAAAGGGAACCGTGGTCGCAAAGGCCAAGGCTGGATTTTCGTTGATGTAATAATAACCAGCGGTATGGCCACATTCGGCGCGACCGTCTTGCACGGCTTGGAGCACTTCTAGCCCTGGAGCCAACTCCCCGGCAGCGTAGGGGGTGATCACAAAGCGGCCATCGGTCATGGCTCGAACCATCTGGCACATCTGATCAACGGCACCAAAGGTAACGTCAACGGATTTGGGCCAACTGGTGGCCATGCGCCACCGTAGATTGGGCTGATCGAGTTGTGCGATGGGGCTGGCCGTCGGTACCGATGGGGACTGGCGACAAGCCGTGAGCGCTGAAGCCCCGATCGCCCCCGCGATCGCGTGAGTAAACAAGCGGCGTTTTATCATCAGGTTGGCTGCCATCAACAGATGGGCAGAATTGAGGAGATCTCCGTACCTTTGTCAGAGTTCCCTGAAATGAACCGGAAATCATCAACGTTCAAAAATTGGGGAGGGCGTGACGCTGACAGTAGCTCTGCACGGTGTTTTCTAACAAGAGGGCGATCGTCATCGGCCCTACGCCCCCTGGGACGGGGGTCAAATATTGGGCAAGCGGGGCCACCGCCGCAAAATCCACATCCCCCACTAATCGGCTAGTGCCCGTCGTATCCGTGATCCGGTTAATCCCCACATCAATCACCACGGCTCCGGGCTTGACCATTGACGCATCGACGAGACCAGGCCGTCCCACGGCGGCAATCAGAATATCGGCACTACGGGCGACGGCGGCGAGATCCGGGGTGCGGGAATGGGCGATCGTCACAGTGGCATTTTCCTGCAACAGCATGAGGGCCAGGGGTTTCCCCACGAGGATACTGCGCCCAATCACGACGGCAGATTTCCCCGCCACCGGGATATCGTAGGCGGCCAATAACCGCATAACGCCAGCGGGTGTACAACTGCGCAGACCGGGTTCGTTGCGCACCAATCGTCCCAGGTTCACTGCATGGAGACCATCCACGTCCTTATCGGGATCAATGAGGTGGAGCAGGCGCACAGCATCCAAATGATCCGGCAGGGGCAACTGGACCAGAATGCCATCCACGCGATCGTCCTGATTGAGGGTCTGAATTACGGTTTCCAGTTCTGCCTGGGTAGTCGTGGCGGGAAAATGCTGCCCAAAGGAGGCAATTCCCACCTTTGCACAGGCCCGTTCCTTACCCCGGACATAGGCGGCACTGGCAGGATTGTCACCCACCATTAACACCGCTAACCCAGGGGGACGTATTCCGGTGTGTTGGGTTTGCAGGGTTTGAATGCGCGCTGCCAGTTGAGCCTGGAGGGTTTGGGCAAGCTGTTTTCCATCAAGAAGATGTGCACTAGAAGCCATGATCCTAATTCTGTTCCCGATTTGCGCCTTAAGGGATGTGCCAACTACCAACCCAGGATTACCCCCAGTTGCACATCGCATTGAACGCCCCCACTATACACTCAGACGCTTTCGATCTGGCTGGGACTTGAGACTGAATTTCCTTGGCTGACGGCCAGCCAATCCCACCGGAATCCCTGAAACAGAAGCTTCTTGACCACGTGCAAGGGGCAGTAAGGCTCAACCCCCACAAGTTATCGCACCCAATCGGGCGATATCGCCTGGATTCGCCCTTAGGTAGGGTACAAGGAGGGCGTCAGGTGTGTTTTGCGATCGCTATTTGTGGGCATAGCGTTTGAGGGCGAGATTCCAGTAGGTGGTCAGCAGTTGCGGGGAAGGCAGGTCACCGCTACAGACGACGGTGAGGCCGCGTAGGGCATCGGTGAATTTGGCATAGGGGCTGTGTCTGAGGGTTTTGTCGTTCAGGGTGAAGACGATCGCGCCGCGTTGGAAGTGTTTGCGGCCATAGCCGAGGGCGATGCGAATCATAGCTGCGTTGCTGCCGCGTTGTTGCTGCCCCCGTTGGGCGTGGTTGGGATCTTTGGCGTTTGATAGCCAGACCGTTTTTGGGAAAACACACCTACACGACCTGAAATGTCTGACCCAGTGGCTGAAACTCGTCAACTTCTTGCCGTTCCAGTTTCTGCCGAATCTGCTCAAAACGCTTGACTGTCTCGACAGAATACAATCTCTCGCCACAATGCAGGCATACTTCAGCGCGCACTTTGAGGATAGCCGTGTGTACACCCCCTTTCAGAAGTTTTTCTACTTCCTTCTCAACCAATTCACCACCACAGACAGGACACTGCTCAAACGGTTTCATTTCTTTCTCCTGATACGCCAATCAATCCATCGGTTAGGGTCAGGTCGGTAAACGGTGACTAAGACTGCCCATTCTGTTGCTTGATTGTAAGCCCAAACACTGTGAATCGGTTCTCCAGCAAAACTCTCGCCAAAAATCAGGCAACTCGGATAAGGCTTGTCAGTCGGATAATCTTCGATAATCTCGCCATGCAAGACACTAAAGAAAATTTCATCAGCGGACAAGCAAAGGGCCGCCTAATGGTCGCGCTCACCGGATGCAAATAACCTTTGGCTTTTGAACGATTGGCTATAAGCATTCCGGTGCAGCGCAGTTGTTAGGTGGTTTATAAGGAGGGAAGGGGATTGGGCGATCGCTCAGCCTTTTGCAGTTTCGCGGCGAAACACCACTGCCGCCAATAGCGCCGCACAAACCATCACCGTTGCAAAAATGGTCAAGGCAGGGTCAAACCCAAACCGTAAGATTTCGCCAAACAAGAAACCTCCTAAACCAAACCCAATAAATAATGTGAAAACATTTAGATCCATGCCTTGTCCCCGACGTTCAGCGTTCAGGTCTGTGACAATCCCTGCCAGCAAATGTTGAGCCATATCGTAGCCGAGGGAAAGGGTGGTTGTAGCCAGAGTTGCCAGCAGAGGCGGTTGTTTAAGAAAGGGATTAGGCTTTAGTATCTTACCCGATTATCTTTGTCATACCTGGATTTCTGAGCAGCGCCTTAAGCTCATTTTGCAACCTGAAAAAGCTGTCAAAAATTCTATCTGGTTAGCATATCGTAAAACTGAGCGTCAGTCTCAACAAGTTGTCACCTTAACAGAATAATTGGATCTATACTAATCGGCTCTCTACACCTCTCCTTGCTCCCCGAAGAAGATGATAGACTATCTTCTAATAGATTCGCTGTCCAGAATTTATCGCGCTTTTATCGCCCTCATCTGAGAAGTAGATCTCAAAGTTTTAGGTCACTGAAGGTTGTACCTAGCTCTCATAAAAGGTTAGATTTACGACTACCGATAATTCTGCTTATTCAAGTCAATTATTCTAAAGCCGTACTTCGATTTTACTTGTAGCTTCCGGCCATTTAGCTGCTTGTATATGTAAAGTATTTGCTTCTTGAGCAGTTAGATAAAACGGTAGAGTTTTGACAGTAAAGCTGTTGGCTACGAGTAAGGTAATCTCATACAGCCCCCCGCCGTACTCTGCTTCAACCATGACGGTCTCAATTTCGCTCCAACTGTACTGGTATTTTACGCGTTGGTTTTCTCTGAAACAAAAACCTATTCTATCGAGCTGAAGTGTGTAAACTATATTTCTGGGACTTAGCAATGATAGGAAAATAAAAAATCCTACAAACGTTACCAGAATCGGTAGAGTGTTAGAAGTGAAAACATATGTAGCGATCGCTATCATTAGAAAAATAACCGTGGCTTCCCAGCGAAAATTCTTTGTGACTCTACGCTCAATCAGCATGGGGATATTTATCATTTACGATGTGTAGGACGATCGCCCTGCCATAGCCCACAGCACCCCTTGCCTAGTTTCAATTACTGCCGGTCGATCGGTTGTTGGATCAAAGTAGACTTGAGCGGGAATTGATATCTCCTGAAGCTGCTGAACGTTCCATGCTGGAGAATAAACCACAACGTACCAATGATGATCTAGAATTGCCACGTAATCAGTTGAGTCCGTACCACGATCAATCTTCAGGGTTAGCTGCATAGTCTGTGGCTGAGTGTTTTGAAAAATCCACATCAATCGCAGCGGCCATCTTGTTGCAGTAATACCAAAAAAGACTCCAGATAAAATAAAACTACAGGCAGCCCATAACCAAATCCACTCACTGGTTCCTCTATATGTACCTAAAAACGTTGGATCAACGAACAGTCTAATCGCAACTACCCCAAAGAGTATTAGCCCAATTGATGCGATTTGCGCTCCCAGCATAAATCGGCGTAGTGCCCAAACATCTCGATTGTGATTTATAGATTTAAGCTTCATTAATTTAGTGGGTTGAATTTCCTATGAACCTATCAGTCTGGAGTTCGCATTTATCGGATACAGATCGTCCCTTTTGAATAGTTAACGATTGACAACCCAGTGCAGCGCAGTTGCTAGGCGATTTATAGCAATACACTACTTGATGAGTACAAAAACCTGGGAGGCTAATCCAGGTTCAGAAAGCTACGCAACACAGTGACCATCTCTTGCTGTTTTTCGGGTTCATCGTGACCTGGATGAAGCTCAAGATCAATGTCTAATCGCATTTTTAATTGAATTTTTCGCCAGTAGATGGGGGGAGGATCATCATTAGCCTCCGTCACAGATTTCACAGCAACAATGTCATTTAGGCTGTAGCGAGTTACTTTAGGAGGACGAGATGGAAAAACAGCAGGGGTAGAGCAGGTTAAAGTTCCTACTTGCTGATCAAAAACGTAGGTTGGATAACGCCCACCTCCATATATTCTAACTAGCAACAAACCTATGCATGGTAGTGCTGCTGTAATGCTCCCCAAAATAAAAGCTAATTTAATCGAAGCGCCGGGGAAGAAAGAAACGACTAAAGTACAGACCGTGAATATAATCAACGGTTGAATAATTAAACTGTTTGCACTAGGAATGTTTCCATAGCTATAGACCATTGCCCCATCTAAGATAACTAGCCTGGATGCTGAATGCTCCAGCACTTCCATAGAGGGATTCAGAGTCCGATTATTCTTCATAATCCAGAAGTCTTACAAAGCAGCATATCTTTAAGGATGAAGCCAGTACTCCATACAATTTCGTATAACCTCTGAATTGGCTACCCACTGAATTTCTAATTTCTGTTTAAGGGTAAAGGAAAGATAACGAAGGTTTGCCCACTCAGAAGTTCTAAGATAATCCACATTATCGATAATCTCGTCATGTTCTTCCACAATTTTGTGAGCCGTTTCCAAGAGTTGATCAACAAGCCAAATTAACTCTTCCATGTTTGTATTGTCTGACTCATCTTGGATGATCATGAGCCAGATAACAATTGAGTTTAAGTAAGCCTTGTAACCGCTCACTAAAACCTCAAGAGCACTACTTGTTATAAGGTCTCCCTCTGGGAAGTCATATTTTCTTTCCTCTAACACTGGTAACAATGCGACTTGTTCTTTTTCAGGCAGCCCAAAAAAGACTATGAGGGGTCCTGCTAGCTCCAGTTGCTGGTTTACCTCCTCACCTAAGCGCAGCATTGCAAAAAACTACTCATTATCGACAATTGCATATCAACATAGAGAAAACCCATACAAAGGTGATTAGGGCATATTCTACCCATAACTTGAGTTATTTAGCATATTATTAGAGAGAGTTTTTCCATCTAACTATTATAATTATATGGCGATGGGCAGCCTAACTCTTAGGCACTTTATAGAAGACTAAAGCCTTACAATAGATTCTGAGTGGAGTATACAGCTATAACCTTCAAGGTGTCAAACACGGCTCATCGCTTGATATACAAATGTTTACGACAGGGGTATAAGCCTTACTGGATAAGGCTTTTAGCGTCTGGAGAAACGGGTATTAGAAGGAATCTGGCGGATATGCACTTTACCTTAAAAAGGCTGAAAGTCAGTTGTAGAAAGGTTTTGAGTGCTAAACTCAAGGGGTGTTATGCGGAAAGTTCTGATATGAAACCTATACCTCCGCAAAACAGCAGCTTCTCGACTAAGTGCGAGATACGGTAAGGTACAAACACTACAGCGATCACACCAAGTTAGAGCTATGTTGCCTGAATTCGCCGTTAGGGCAGGTTTATTCCTCCTACGCCCTACAACGAAAGTATCCCAATGCCGACGTGGTTGATTTTAAAGGCCGCTAAATCTGAGGAGAAAGGCAGTCATGAAACTGAGAAACGTTGAAGTCCCCTACGATAAAATCGCAACCCTTTGTCAACAGTGGCATATTCTTAAACTATCCCTATTTGGCTCCGTTCTGCGCGATGATTTCACTCCTGTCAGTGATATTGATATCCTAGTTGAGTTTGAACCAGGCTTCACACCGGGCTTTCTGAAATTACATCAAATCGAGGAAGAACTGTCAGCCTTATTTGGACAACGAAGTATTGATCTGGTCACACCGAAATCCCTTAACTATCGAATTCGAGATCAAATTCTAAAGAGTGCTGAGGTTTACTATGTCGCAAAAGAATGATCGAGTTTATCTTGAGCATATGCTCGATACGGCGAAAAAAGCAGTCGGTTTTATTCAAGGTCTGAGTCAGGAAGATTTTGATACTAACGAACTCCTACAACTATCGTTAACCCATTTATGACAGGTTATTGGTGAAGCAGGTCGTTAAAGAAACTCTGACAACTAAAACTCTTAAAACCGATCCTTCATCCCACGAATCCGGGCAAAGGTTTGGATTGGGTCCTGGCTCTGGGCGGCCTGCTGCAAGGCGGGTTGATCCCAGCGCAAAAAGGGATTCGTGCGTTTCTCTAGGCCCAACTCCGAGGGGACCGTGGCCTCCTGGCGGTGTCGGGCCTGTTGTACCGCTGCAAACCGTGCCTGGAGATCGGGATTCTCCCCATCCACCGTCAGGGCAAACTTTAGATTCTTGAGCGTATATTCGTGGGCACACCAGATGCGGGTGCGATCGGGCAGGCTGCGAATCTGGCTTAGGGAGTCCACCATCTGGGCCGGTGTTCCTTCCAGCAAACGTCCACACCCCCCAGCAAACAGGGTATCGCCACAGAAGAGTTCGCCCCAGGCTTGCCCATCGGTTGGTGGGAAGTAATAGGCAATGTGGGCGCGGGTATGACCGGGGAGAAAAAGAACCTCAGCGACCCGATCGCCCCACTCAACCCGATCGCCCCCCTGCAAAAACACCTGCTGCCCCGGAATCCGGCCCCGGTCCTCGGCTCCCCCATAGACCACGACCTGCGGGAAAGCCTTTAATAATGCCTCATTAGCGCCAATGTGATCCCAATGGTGGTGGGTATTGAAAATGGCCGTGAGGGTGGCCCCCAGACGCTCTAGTTCCTGGAGGACGGGCTGGGGTTCAGCAGGATCAACGACAGCCGCGATCGCGCGATCGGCGTCATAGAGCATAAAGATATAGTTATCCGTCAGGGCGGGCAGGCGCAGGATGTCCATAGCGGGTCAGGGAGAGGGAGATTGTCAAGCGAAAGTGTAAAGCAGATTGTAAACAGTGCTTAACAAAAGGCCATAAAAGACAGCCTTAACGGTGGAATTGTAACGCTATCTGAAGATTCCCGTCGGGGTAGAGCTGCGATCGCGATCGTGACATAGCAGACATTGACTCCGGAAAGTCTATCTGAACATGACTTTCAAGAACATAAGTTCTTTTTATCATTTATATAGATAAAATTGATTATTAAAAACCCCTTGATAATCTTTACAGAAGTTAACAATGTGGTTAACATAAAAATATCCGAACCAGGTCGTTCGGATATCACATCTAAATTCTTCAGTTGTAATTCTCAATTATGACAGCTACCTTACAACAAAGACAAACGTCCTCGGCGTGGGAG
>NZ_JBRCAD010000072.1:0-6971 GCF_053493415.1 Trichothermofontia sp.
GGCAATGGCGGGGGCAATGGCGGGGGCAAGCCCATGCCCAGGAGAGGTAACAGCAGGTGGGGAGGAAGATTCAGTGAGCATGGCACGCTAGAATAAAATGAAAATGATAATCATTCTCATAATCTTACACGATCCGGCCATGAATGATGATCAAACTGCCTCAAAAAAACAGCCCTTGCCAATGTCTGCCCTCGCCCGTTGCCCAACCTTGCCCCGCCCAACCTTGCCCCGCCTAACCGCAGCGCAGACAGCGGTCGTACAGGCTTTGCGGCAGCAGCCCCAGCCGATTTCTGCCCAAGCCCTGTATGTCCTGATGCAGTCCCACCAGCCGGTTGGCTTAGCCACGGTCTACCGATCGCTGGAGGCCCTACAGCGGTCAGGGTTGGTGCAACACCGGGTCACGATCGCGGGAGAACGGCTCTATAGCGTGGTTGAGGACTCACCCGTCATGACAGCAGGCCGCGATCGGCATTACCTGACCTGTTTGCAGTGTGGCCAGTCCTTTCCCCTACCTTTTTGTCCCGTAGCCGAGTTTGCAGCCCAATTGCAGCAAGCCAGTTCGTTGCGGATTTACTACCACACGCTCGAATTTTTTGGCGTGTGCGAACCCTGTATACTGCACAGCGCCTGCGTGGGTCAACTGGAAAGGGGTTGCGGGATTATCTTGCCTTATCGAAAGCCCCGGCCCCGTTTCGATAGCCGCCAGACCAGGATTTCCCCCTGTTGGCCACCAGCCGCCAAGGCAGTTCCCTGCTGATTCCAGGCAAGACTCGTAAACCCTTGGGGCGCACCCTGGAGAATCTGAACAAGCCGTTGAGAGGCTTGCCAGAGACAGACCCAACCATCCTCAGCCGCCGAGGCCAAGAGGCGTGATTGAGGCTGGAAGGCGATCGCGGTAACAGGCGCACGATGGCGATCTAATACCTGAGCTTCCCAGCCACGGGTCGGGTCGGTAGCCTGGGTCCAGGTCACAATACCGGTGCCACTCACACTCGCCAACCGTGGTGTCCCCCTTGCTGACCAAGCCAACTGCCAAACCTTACCGGGGAACCCTTGCATGCGCCAGGGATGAGGATTTCCCCATTGCCACACTAGCAGGGAGCGATCGTTATTTCCCGATGCTAGGTACTGACCATCGGGCGACCAAGCGATCGCGGTACTCGCCCCGCCAGTTGTCTGAACTACCGGTGCAGCCTCCCAATCCTCTCGCTGCCAAATCTTCACGCTTTGATTGCCACCCACAGCTAAGGCGTATCCCTGGGGATGCCAAGCCAAATCCAAAACCGATGAAGCTTCAAAACTAAGAGTCGTTACAATCTCAGACCGATCGGCATTCCAGATTTGAACATTGCGCCCTAAACTAAAGGCCAATTCTGGCGCAGAGGGGTGCCATTGCAGGCGATCGATCCATACCCCTGGATACTCTAACTGAGTCAACAATTGATAGTTGGCCGCAGTATCCGCCCTGTGCCAAAGGGTGATCGTCCCCGCCTGTCCACCGGTAGCCAGAAAGCGGCCATTGGCCGAGATAGACAGTCCATCTAATGAGGTTAGCTGGGCAGTTTGTAGGTAGGTTACGACCTCCCCCAACCCACAATCCTTCCAGACGTGTTGGGCTAACTGGACATCGTAGACGACAAGTTCACCATTGGCAGAAATGGCCACCAGCCGTGAGCCATCGGGTGTCCAAGCGATCGCCGTCACATACTCGGATAGCTGGTGCTGCCCTGCTAATTCCAGGGAAAATGGAGAGAGGGTTTTCGGCATGGTGGTCCTCAATCATTTGCCACCAAACAGGCACGGAAATTCGCGGCCAAATTCATGGCTTCGAGATTGCGGCCAATAAACACCAATTCGTTCTGGCGGACTTCACCGGGTCGCCAGGGACGATCTGGACATCCCTCGAACAACATATGAATTCCCTGAAAGACATATCGCTGCTCCTCGCCCGCGATCTGGAGAATCCCCTTCATCCGAAAAATATCGGGGCCGTGGTTGCGTAATAATTCACTTAACCAAGTGTTCAACTTCTCCCCATCTACAGCACCCTGTTCTCGTAGTGCCAGGGAGCCAACCGTGGCATCGTGCTCATGGGCCGTCTCATTGAGAAACTCTGGATCGATACTCAGGGCATGATTGATATCAAAGGCATTCACCCCCAAAAGGGTTTCTATCGGAATCTGAGCTGATTGAGTTCGGTAAATTTTCGCGATCGCATTCATGGCCCGGATACGCTGTTCGAGGGCATCCAACTCGGCCCTACTTACAAGGTCAATTTTATTGAGCAAAATCACATCAGCAAACGCAATCTGCTCTAGCGCTTCATCGGCATCCCAATGCTGGTGAATGTGTTTGGCATCCACAACGGTAACGACGGCATCCAGCCGCGTCTGGGATTGAATCTGATCGTCGACAAAAAAGGTTTGAATGACGGGGGCCGGGTCAGCAAGTCCAGTTGTCTCGATCACCAAGTGATCAAAACGCTCACGGCGCTTCATCAGGTTACCAATAATCCGAATCAGATCGCCGCGAACGGTACAACAGATACAGCCATTGTTCATCTCAAAGATTTCCTCGTCGGCATCCACCACTAATTGGTGATCAATCCCCACTTCACCAAACTCATTCACAATGACCGCCACCTTCTTGCCGTGCTCATGGGTCAGAATCCGGTTGAGTAGGGTGGTCTTGCCCGCCCCCAAATACCCAGTCAGCACAGTGACGGGGACACTTGTCGGCTCTGCAGTTGCTATCACGGTTGCCTCCGGTGTTTGAGTATTTAGTAGAATGATAATCATTATCACTCTTGGTTGCCTAGCCCGGTTATGCCAGCGCCCAGTCTGTTTAAGGAAGGTGAGTTAATCCCGATGGGGGCAGGTTCTCCGACGTTACCTGCTGCGGTTAATCTGGCGATCGTGGGGGCGGGACCCCAGGCCCTGACCCTCGTGACTCACCTGTTGCAAAAGCGGCCATCATTGCGGCAGCGGTTCGTGGTGCTTGATCCTGCGGGGGAGTGGTTAGCCCAGTGGCGGCATCAGTTTGCAGCGTTGGAAATTCCCCATTTGCGATCGCCCGCTGTCCACCATCCCGCCCCTGACCCCCACGCCCTGCGTACCTTTGCCGAGTCCCGTTCTCAGGAATTGTTTCCCCCCTATGACCTACCGGGGACGGCCCTCTTCCAAGACTTTTGCCAAGCCGTGATCCACCGTTGGCAGTTAGCCGATCGGGTGATTCCGGCATCGGTACAGGCGCTGACGGTGCTTACCCAGGGTCGGAAGCCGTCCTTTTGTCTAACGCTAGGGGATGGGCGGTTGTTACGGGCAAGGCGGGTGGTTTTGGCGATCGCTGGGGGGCGGCCCCAATTCCCGGATTGGGTACAGCGCATTTCGACTCCCTATCCAGCCGATCGGCTGCAACATTCCCACCAGATTGACCTGCGAGGGTTACGGTTAGCGGGGGAACGCATCTTGATTATCGGCAGTGGTCTCACGAGTGGGCATTTGGCGGTGGGTGCGATCGCTCGGGGTGCCCAGGTCATTCTCATGGCACGACGGCAATTTTATGAAAAGTTGTTTGACGCAGAACCGGGCTGGTTAGGCCCCAAGTACCTGAAGGGGTTTCAGGCAGAACCTTGTTGGGAACGACGCTGGCAGATGATTCAAGCTGCCCGTAATGGGGGGTCGCTGACCCCGGCAATGTTGACGCAGTTGCGGCGTTGGGAACGGGCAGGACAACTGTCCTTTTACGAGCACTGTGAGGTGGCAGCAGCAACATGGGAAGGCTCAAGCTGGCGGGTCATTTGTCATCACGCAGCCGGGTATGACTGCTTGGCCCAATGGCCAATCGATCGCATTTGGTTGGCAACGGGGACGCAGATTAATGTTAACCAGTGGCCCCTATTATCGGAAATCCGGGAGGCTTATCCCGTGCCTACGATCCAGGGCCTACCAGTTCTGGATTCGTATCTACGCTGGCCGGGTTGCCCACTGTTCATCATGGGGGGAGCGGCAGCTTTACAGTTGGGACCCGCAGCCCGCAATCTTTATGGTGCCCGCATGGCAAGCGGTCGCATTGTGCCAGCCCTGACCAAGGCCACGATCGGTTAAACCCAGACTCAGCCCATCCCCTGATGCCTAGGTTCTGTTGCGCCTGCCTTGCCTCTTACCTTTTTCCCTCATGGGCCTTTTGAAAAATGGTTAATAGGACAGGACCAATGAGATCCTGATGACTGATACAGGTGAGCTTGGCCTGTTCACCCATTTGCTGCCGCTGCGATCGCGAATAGAACCGTAGCCCCCCCGGTGAAACCGCGATCGCTTGCCGCCCGCCCATCCAAAAGGTCGTCGTATAGTCCACCAGATAAAAGCGCCCACCCGGTTGTAGCACCCGGTAAACTTCCCCCATAACAGCCTGGGGGTCGGGGTAATGCAAAAAACTAATGGTACTGAAGGCGGCGTCGAAGCAGCGATCGCCAAAGGGAATCGCATCACTGCGGCCCTGCTTAAAAATCAGCCGAGGACGGTGTTGATTACGCTGGCGGGCCTGTTGCAACATCACCGGAGCCAGATCGAGACCATAGCCGCGTAGATTGGGATAACGGGAAGCCAGTCGATTCAGCAACCGTCCCGTCCCACAGCCAATATCCAGGACAACCCCAGCGTCGGGCAATTGCACGTACTCTAGCAACCGTTGGTGCACGGCCTGGTAGAACACGGAAGGCAGCAGCCAGTCATAGGTCAGTGCCCAGCGATCGAAAAATCGGGCCTTACGGTCGAGAACATCGCCGGGTTCACGCGGGGAACAGCATCCCGGTGCAAAGGGCTTACAAACAATCATTTATACCTGGGGAGAAGGGCGATCGTCGGGTAAGGTGGGCGCAGCGGGCGTATCGGTGAGGGCATATCCCTGCTGGGCCATTGCAGCCACAAAGTCAGTTGCAGGCAAGGGCGTTGGCGGACCCGCAGGGGGCACATCCGGATGCTGGTGCCGGTGTTTACGGAGTTTGGCTTGGCGTCCCATAGGTGTTGCGAGGAGAGAGGAGTTAGGAGAGAGGAGTTAGGAGTTAGGAGTTAGGAGAGAATACTAGGGGCATTGTAGCGTTTCCCGATTCGCCTGCGGAGACGCTACGCGAACGGGACTAGGGAGCGGGAGCGGTGTGATAGGGTTGAGTTGAGTTTTGAGTTTTGAGTTTTGAGTTTTTAATTTTGAATTTTGAATTCTCCCCAGTACTGCTGACGTTACTCCAGTTGGCTAGCCCGGCGTTGCCAGTGGGGGCCTTTAGCTATTCCGAGGGATTGGAAACCCTGGTGACCCAAGGCGTGATCACGGACGCGATCGCGCTGGAGCAGTGGCTAACCCAGGAGTTGCAGTATGGGGCCATTCGCCTCGATGGGGCGGTTTTGCTGCGGTGTTACCAGGCGTTCGGCGAACAGGATCAGGCAAAGCTGGTGCGTTGGAATAACTGGCTTTCGGCGGCGCGGGAGTGTGAAGAACTGCGGCAGCAAAGCTGGCAGATGGGGTGGGCGTTAGCGCGATTGCTGCCGGAACTGTATCCCGCGCTCGCACCCTGGTTAGCGGTGTGCCAGCCTAACTGTAATTTTGCAACCGCCTTTGGGTTGGCAGCAGCCCAGGCCCAGATTGCTCCCGATATGGCGATCGCGGCCTATCTGCACAGTTGGAGTACGAATTTAATCAATGCCGGTATTAAGTTAATTCCCCTAGGACAAACGATCGGGCAGATATTGTTGTTACATCTCCAAGCGCCAATTGTGCAAGCGACAACGGCAATTCTGACCCTTGCAGATGATGAGTTAGACAGTTGTAACTGGGGTCTCTCCCTGGCGAGTATGCAACATCAGGAACAATACAGTCGCCTCTTTCGGAGTTGATGGGAAATGTTGGTGACGGACAGGCATAGATCACAGCAGTGATCCGGCTGATCTTCAAATACCTGCCCAGTGCTTACCATAATGGCGCCAATGACCCCAAGGCGCGGGAGAAAATGCACTATGCGTCTACGATCGCGGGCATGGCTTTTGCCAATGGTTTCCTGGGGATCTGCCACTCGATGGCGCACCAGTTGGGTGGGGTCTCCCACATCCCCCACGGGTTAGCCTTAGATGAGGTGGCAGATCAAGCCTTTGATGACCAATGTACCGGCTCAAACCCGCGCTATCCCTTAATTCAGGATCTACGCCAATTGCTGCTCGATGCCTACGAGGGCCGATCAGCGGTGCCAGACTCACCCACGCTCGCGGCTAATGGCAATGGCCATCAGGCTACGGGGGATATCGCTGGACTGGCTCCCCAACCCGTGGGTTAACTCGCTACTGACCAGCCGCAGGCGACAATCCCACTGCTCCCTAAGGTTTGAGGTTTAGATTTGCTATAGTGGCGAAACCCAAGCATTCGCAATTGCACCCTATGCAGCCCCTGAACCCGCGATCACCGCAACTAAGGCAACGGCAACGGCAGTTGCCTGGGCCTACCCACTGGGGAATTCCTGTCAGCTTCCTAGTGGCGGCAGCATTGGTCAGCAACCTTCAGCCCGCGATCGCCCACCCAGGGCATGGTGCCTTGGACCCTTGGCTGAACCCAGTCCTCACGCCCCATTTCCGAGTCGTTGGCCTGGGGGTTGCCTTCCTGTTTGGAATGGCCCATGCCGTTAGCCCCGGTCATGGCAAAACGATGGTAGTGGCCTATTTGGTGGGAACCCGGGGCACGCCCAAAGATGCCGTGCTTCTGGGCTTGATTACCACCCTGACCCATACCCTGGGCATTTTTCTGCTGGGTTTAGGGGTCCTGTTTGCGACGAATTATGTTCTGCCCGCACAGCTTTATCCCATCCTTAGCTTTCTGAGTGGCCTACTGGTTTTTGGGGTTGGCTTTTGGCTCCTGGATCAACGCTTACAGGCCATGCAATCTTCGTCAGCACCCCAATCTGCTCAGCTCCACCCGCATCCCCACGGATC